>NZ_JAMYMJ010000013.1:0-127779 GCF_040318435.1 Mesorhizobium sp. M1143
CCTGCCCACCCCGCCGCCGCCCCAACCCGCCCCCCCCCCCCCCCCCCCCGTGGGGGGGGGGGCGCCCCGCCGGGCGGGGGGGGGGCCGGTGCCGCACCCCCACCCCGCTGCTGCGCAGCGACCCTCCCCACAAGGGGGAGGGTGAAGAGCGCGACGGTCCCGCCTGGCATTGGATCGATGAGAGGCCGGCCATCGTGAGTTCCAGCCAATCCCATCGTCTCACATCCGGCGGTCTCATCGACCGTTCCACCCCCCTCACCTTCCGCTTCGACGGCATGACATTTTCCGGCTTCCAGGGCGACACGCTGGCGTCGGCGCTGGTCGCCAATGGCGTCAAGCTGGTCGGCCGCTCGTTCAAATACCATCGTCCGCGCGGCATTCTGACTGCGGGCTCGGAAGAACCCAACGCGCTGGTCGAACTGCGCACCGGCGCACGGCGCGAGGCCAACACCAAGGCCACGACGGCCGAACTGTATGAAGGCCTCGAAGCGGCAAGCCAGAACCGCTGGCCCTCGCTGCGCCACGATGTGATGTCGGTGAACCAGCTGTTCGCACCGATCTTCGTCGCCGGCTTCTACTACAAGACCTTCATGTGGCCGGCAAAATTCTGGGAAATGGTCTACGAGCCGGCGATCCGACGCGCCGCGGGTCTGGGTCGCGCGGCGGTCACCCCCGATCCGGATCACTACGACAAGGCCTGGGCGCATTGCGATGTGGTGATCGCCGGCTCCGGTCCGGCCGGTCTCGCCGCCGCACTCGCTGCAGGCCGCAGCGGTGCGCGCGTCATCCTGTGCGAAGAAGATTTTGCGCCCGGCGGCCGTCTGTTGTCGGATGGCGGCACGATCGACGGTCTGCCGGCCGCGGAGTGGCTGTCGCGCACACTGGCCGAACTCAGCTCAATGCCTGACGTTCGCATCATGACGCGCACGACGCTGTTCGGCGTCTATGACGGCGGCACCTATGGCGCGATCGAACGCGTCAACGATCATCTGCCGGTTCCGCCCGAGCATCAGGTGCGACAGCGGCTGTGGCGCATCGTGGCCAAGCGCTGTGTTGTGGCTGCAGGCGCGATCGAGCGTCCCATCGTCTTTGCCGGCAACGATACGCCCGGCGTGATGATGGCGTCGGCGATGCGGACCTATGTCGCGCGTTATGCCGCGACGCCGGCAAAGCGTGTTGCGCTGTTCACCAACAATGAGGATGGCTGGCGCACGGTCGAGACCGCGCTCACAGCCGGACTGCAGGTCGCGGCGGTGATCGATGCGCGGACTGACGTCTCGCCTGCCCATCGTTCCCTCGCCTCCAGGAACGGCTTCACCGTGCTGCATGGTTCGGTCAGCGGCGTCGACGGCGGCAAGGACGGCGTAAGAAAAATAGCGGTGTCGCTGACCGGCGGCGCGCGCGCCGAGGTCGCGGCCGACGGGCTTGCCGTTTCCGGCGGCTGGAATCCGGCGGTCGGGCTCACCTCTTACCATCGCGGCCGGCCGAAATGGCGAGACGACATCGCCGCCTTCGTGCCGGACGGCGCGCCGCCCGGTATGGTCGCCGCAGGTGCGGCTAACGGCGACTTCGGGCTAGGCGCCTGCCTGCGCGCAGGTTTCGAGGCCGGCGCCGCAGCGGCGCGGGACGCGGGACGCAATGGCAATCCGGGCTCTGCAGCTGTTGCCGGCGACGAGTCCTTCTCACTGACCCCGCTCTGGCACGTCGCCGGCAAAGGCAAGGCCTTTGTAGACCAGCAGCATGACGTCACCGCGTCCGACATCGAGCTGGCGCAGCGCGAGGGTTTTGAATCGGTCGAGCATCTGAAGCGCTACACCACGCTCGGCATGGCGACCGACCAGGGCAAGACGTCCAATGTCGCCGGCCTCGCCATCATGGCGGCGGTGTCGGGCAAATCCATTCCCGAGACCGGCACGACCATCTATCGCCCGCCGTACGTGCCGGTCGCCATCGGCGCCTTTGCCGGCCACCATCGCGACGAAAATTTCCATGCGACGCGGCTGACGCCGTCGCATCACTGGGCGGCCGAACAAGGCGCGATCTTTGTCGACACCGGCCTGTGGAAGCGCGCGCAATGGTATCCGCGCGCGGGCGAGAAGGACTGGCTGGAATCGGTCACCCGCGAGGTCAAGGCGGTGCGCTCGGGCGTCGGCTTCTGCGATGTCTCGACGCTGGGCAAGATCGATGTGCACGGCCCCGATGCCGGCGCCTTCCTCGACCGCGTCTACATCAACACCTTCTCAAACCTTGCCGTGGGAAAAGCCCGCTACGGGCTGATGCTGCGCGAGGACGGCCTCGTCTATGATGACGGCACGACCTCGCGGCTGGCCGAGGACCATTATTTCCTCACCACGACCACGGCGAAGGCCGGGCTGGTGATGCAGCATCTCGAATTCTGCCGGCAGGTGCTATTCCCCGAACTCGACGTGCAACTGACCTCGGTCTCCGACCAGTGGGCGCAGTTCTCGATTGCCGGGCCAAGGACGCGAGACCTGTTGAAGGAAATCGTCGACCCTGCCGAGGACCTTTCGAACGAAGGTTTTCCCTTCATGGGCGTGCGCGAAGTCGCTTTGCGCGGCGGCATCAAGGCGCGGCTGTTCCGCATCTCCTTCTCCGGCGAGATGGCGTTCGAGATTTCGGTGCCGGCGCGTTACGGTGAAGCGATGGCACGCAATTTGATGCTGGCGGGAAAACCGTTCGGCGTGACGCCGTATGGCACAGAAGCCCTCGGCGTCATGCGCGTTGAAAAGGGCCATGTCGCCGGACCGGAACTGAGCGGCATGACGACCGCCGCCGATCTCGGCCTCGGCAAGATGATGTCGACCAAGAAGGATTTCATCGGTCGCGTCATGGCCGGCCGCGAGGCGCTGGTGGCGCCGGACCGGCAGGTCGTGGTCGGCATCAAGCCGATCGACAAGGCGCGCCGCCTGCGCTCCGGCGCGCACATCATCCCGAAGGGCCAGACGCCCGGGCCTGATAACGACCAGGGCTACGTCACCTCGGTCTGCTTCTCGCCGACGCTCGACCAGTGGATCGGTCTCGGCCTTGTCGAGCGCGGCCGCGAACGCATCGGCGAGATCGTCCACGCGCATGATCCGCTGCGCGGTGAAGACTATGATGTCGAACTCTGCAATCCCGTCTTCTACGATCCCGATGGAGGGCGCCAGCGTGGCTGATTTTTCCTGGGATGTTCGTAGCCCGCTCGAGCGCGCGCTCGCTCCTGGCGCTTACGGCGTGCAAGGCGATGCCGGTGTGTCGCTGACCGAGATCCGCAATTTCGACCTCGTCCAGGTGATGGCACGGCGCGGCAAGGCGGGTGATTTGGCCGAGGCGGCGAACGCTCGTTTCGGCGTCGCGGCTCCGGAAACGCCGAAGGCGGTTGGCACCGCGGATGCGACGCTGATCTGGTCGGGACCGGATCAGTTTTTTGTCCTGTCGAAGGGTGGCAGGACTGAGGTGCTCGCTCAGACCTTTGCATCTTCCGCTTCGCTATCCGACCAATCGCATGCACGCGTGCTGATCAGCATCTGCGGCCTCAAGGCGCGCGCCATGCTGGCGAAACTGTCGTCGATTGATTTGCATCCCGATGCGTTTCCGGTTGGCGCTGCTGCCGCGACCTCGATGGATCACACCAGCGTCACGCTCTGGCGTGGTGGTGACCAGGCGGATGGGCAGGCGGTGTTCAACCTCCTGGTGTTTGCGACGTTTGCCGAAAGTCTGTGGCACACGATGTTGGATTCGGCTGCGGAGTATGGTGTGGCTATCGGGCATTCCGAGGAGCTTTAGCTCGATAGTTTCAGATGTTGGCGCCGCCCCTCATTGCCCTGCCGGGCATTTCTCCCCGTATAGTGACGGGGAGAAAGAAGCTGGTCGCAGCCTCGGCGCTCGTCCTGCAACGCTGGCGATTGGCGAAACCGGCGACGACAGCATCCTTCGCCCCGTTTACGAGGAGAAGATGGCGGCAGCCAGATGAGGGGCGGCGCTGGCGTTCGGAAGATGGGTTTGATTGGAAGGGTCTAACCTGCAGCGACCGCGTCGAGAACGCCACCTCCACCTTGCCAAACCCAACCGCGCTGCTATTCTTGCTGCTAAAATAATTTTACACACAGGCAAACATGTTTCTCTAACCGCAAGGCTGAGATGAGCCAGTCGCCCTACCCTTCAGTGACAGCTGGGCCGCCGCGGCCGAGCCTCGTCGTGAGGCCCGGACAGATCGCGCTGCCGCCGGGCATGGAGCGGTATACGATCCAGGGCAATGGCGCGGTGCTGATCGAGGTCGAGGCCGGCGATACGTTCACCGTGCGCAATGTCGAGGGCGGGCAGGCTTGCGAGTTGCTGGCCTGGGACAGGACCGGCGCCACCGATCCTTCCATCCTCGGCGAAAAGTCCAACAGCAATGCCGCCGGGATCAAGGCGCTTCTGGCCGAGGGCGATGACAGCCTGGCTTCCGTCCGTCGTGGCCTTGAGCGCCGCCAGGTGCAGCTCGACGAGCCCAAGGCGGTGCGTGTGTTCGGCGGCGCAACGCCTGCCGGCACCGAGCAGGCATTCACGGTCAGGCGCGACGGCGCGATGCTGATTGCCGCACCCGGCGGGCCGATGCTCGTCGACAGCCATGATACGCCAACGCCGCTCACCGTCATGGTGCGCCGCGCCACCGTGCGCCTGAAGACAAAGTCGCAGCTGGCCGATCCGCTTGCCGATCCGGTGCTCGATCTGCGCGTCCATTCGGCGACAGCCGAACCCTATTTCGTCAAGGCGGGCGACTACCTGCAGATCATCGATGTCGACGGCCGCCAGTGCACCGATTTCCAGTGCTTCTCGGCGCGCAAGCTGGACAAGGGGCTGGACCATCCGCTCGACGTAACGACCACGCGCACGCTGATGGGGTCGAGCTACCCGATGCCCGGCCTTCACTCGAAATATTACGACCAGGACATGGAGCCGTTGGTCGAGGTTATCCAGGACACATGCGGCCGGCATGACGCGTTCGCGCTGGCGTGTGCCGCCAAATATTACGACGACATCGGCTATCCCGGCCACACCAACTGCTCGGAGAATTTCAACCGCGCGCTGGCCGACAAGGGTGTCACCCCACGTGCCGGCTGGATGGCGATCAACTTCTTCTTCAACACGGCGATCGACGCCCATGGCGTCATGGTGTCGGATGAGCCGTGGTCGCGCGCCGGCGACTATGTCCTGCTCAGGGCGCTCACCGACATCGTCTGCGTCTCCTCCGCCTGTCCCGACGACACGACACCGGCCAATGGCTGGAACCCGACCGACATCCATGTGCGAACCTATTCCGGCCAACACAAATTCTCGCGAGCGATCGCCAGACGCATGACGCCCGATTCGGAACCGAAAATGACCCGCGAGACCGCCTTCCATTCAAGCTTCGCCAAGCACACCCGCAACTTCGTGGAATACCGGGGTTATTGGCTGGCCAATTCCTTCGCCAAGGAAGGCGCCATCGCCGAATACTGGGCCTGCCGGCAGGATGCCGTGATCATGGACCTGTCGCCGTTGCGCAAGTTCGAGGTCACCGGCCCGGATTCCGAGGCGCTGCTGCAATACACGCTGACCCGCGACGTCAAGAAGCTCGGCGTCGGCCAGGTCGTCTATTCCGCCATGTGCTACGAGCATGGCGGCATGATCGACGACGGCACGCTGCTGCGGCTCGGCAAGGACAATTTCCGTTGGGTCGGCGGCGACGACCTGTCCGGCGAATGGCTGCGCGACACCGCGAAAAAGCTTGGCCTCAACGTGCTGGTGCGTTCCTCCACCGATCAGATGCACAATGTCGCTGTCCAAGGGCCGAAGAGCCGTGACATTTTGCGAGAGGTGGTCTGGACCTCGCCGCTGCAACCGTCGATCGACGAACTCGAATGGTTCCGCTTCGCTGTCGCGCGCATCGGCGGCGGCAATGGCATTCCGGTCGTGGTGTCGCGCACCGGTTATACCGGCGAGCTCGGCTACGAAATCTGGTGCCACCCACGCGACGCCGAAAAAGTGTTCGATGCCATCTGGGAGGCCGGCCAGCCGCACGGGCTGAAGCCGATGGGCCTGCAGGCACTCGACATGGTGCGCATCGAAGCCGGGCTGATCTTCGCCGGTTACGAATTCTCCGACCAGACCGACCCGTTCGAGGCGGGCATTGGCTTCACCGTACCGTTGAAGGCCAAGACCGACGATTTCATCGGCCGCGAGGCTCTGATAAGGCGCAAGGAACATCCGCAGCACAAGCTCGTTGGCCTCGACATCGACAGCAATGTCGCCGTCGGCCATGGGGATTGCGTCCATATGGGCCGCGCCCAGATCGGTGTCGTCACCTCGGGCATGCGCTCGCCGGTGCTGAACAAAAACATCGCTCTGGCGAGGCTTGACGTCACCCACGCGGCAATCGGCACAGAGGTGGAGATCGGCAAGCTCGACGGTCATGCCAAGCGGCTGCCGGCGCGCGTCGTGGCCTTCGCCCACTACGATCCGCAAAAGACCAGGCCGCGATCCTGAGGGTTGCACCCCCGGCCCTTCGCAGGCTCAGGGCGTTCGAAGCTCGAAAGCAATTGGCTTTCCGTCCGCTACCGCGGACCGCTTCTCACCCCACAAGGGGAGAAGGACAAAGCGAGCGTTTCGCAACCGTGATGTGCACGACGCCACAAATCACTTGACGTGAAAGCGCGCCGGATCAATCTTCACTGTTAAGAAAAAAATACGACTGAGTGGAAACACTGGAGTCGTGCGGTCATGTACCGGGGAACAAGCTTCGCGAAGCCGAGGCATCACCGGCCGGGAACACAAAATGGGGAATTCAGACAGATGAGCACGATTACCACTGCCCTGGAGCAGCCCGCTGAAGGCAAGCTGCTCCGCAACATCGACTGGCGCGGCGCCTTCTGGGTGGCGAGCGGCGTTCCTGCCCTTGTCCTGTTTTCGATCGGCGGCATTGCCGGAACGACGGGAACGCTGGCCTTCGGGATCTGGATCGCTTCCATGATCATGGGCTTCCTGCAATCCTTCACCTATGCCGAGATCGCCGGCCTGTTCCCGAACAAGTCGGGCGGCGCCTCGATCTACGGCGCCACCGCCTGGCTGCGTTATTCCAAGTTCATCGCGCCGCTGTCGGTGTGGTGCAACTGGTTCGCCTGGTCGCCGGTGCTGTCGCTGGGCTGCTCGATCGCCGCCGCCTATATTCTCAACGCGCTGGCGCCGGTGCCGCTGTTCACCGAGGCGTCGCCGGACGTCGTCGCCTATATCGCGGCGCATGCCGGAATGGTGCCTGCCGACGCCATCGCCGCGGTGACCGCGGCGGCCACGCCGGCGATCCGCAACTGGACGCTGTTCAGCCACACGCTAGGTCCTGTCTCCTTCACCCTCAATGCCACTTTCTTCATCGGCGCGGTGCTGATGCTGATCATCTTCTCGATCCAGCATCGCGGCATTCTCGGCACCGCCAATGTGCAGAAGTATATCGGCCTCCTGGTCATCATCCCGATGCTGATCGTCGGTGTCGTGCCGATCGTCACCGGCCAGATCAACTGGGCGAACTTTTCGCCGCTGGTGCCGCTGGCGGCGGCTTACGCGCCGGAGCCCGGCTCGTGGAACATTGCCGGCTGGACGCTGGTTCTAGGCGGCATGTTCATCGCGGCGTGGTCGACCTACGGCTTCGAGACCGCCGTCTGCTACACATCGGAGTTCAAGAACCCCGGCACCGACACGTTCAAGGCGATCTTCTATTCCGGCCTGCTCTGCATGCTTCTGTTCATCCTGGTGCCCTTCACCTTCCAGGGCGTGTTGGGCCTCAACGGCATGCTGGCGACGCCGATCGTCGACGGCTCCGGTGTTGCCGATGCACTGGCCGGCATGGTCGGGGGTGGCGCATTGATCCACAGCCTCTTGGTGATGCTGATGATCCTGGCGCTGGTGCTGTGCATCATGACGGCAATGGCCGGCTCGTCGCGCACGCTCTACCAGGGCTCGGTCGATGGCTGGCTGCCGCGCTATCTCAGCCACGTCAACGAGCATGGCGCGCCGACGCGCGCCATGTGGACCGATCTCGTCTTCAACCTGATCGTGCTGGCCATCGCCTCGGCCGACGCGACGAGCTTCTTCTTCATCCTCGCCGTGTCGAACTGCGGCTACATCATCTTCAACTTCCTCAACCTCAATGCCGGCTGGATCCACCGCATCGACAACGGCCACATCAACCGGCCTTGGAAGGCGCCGAGCTGGCTGCTCGGCCTCGGCGCCATCTTCGCCTATGTAAACGCCATCTTCATGGGCGCCGGCGCCAAGGTGTGGAACCCGATGGCGCTCTGGGCCGGCCTGATCACAGCCGCCTTGATCATCCCGGTGTTCTGCTACCGGCACTACGTCCAAGACAAGGGCAAGTTCCCCGACCACATGCTGGCCGACCTCGGCATGGCGGGCGCAGACCTCTCGGTCAAAAAGGCAGGCATGCTGCCCTACCTGACGCTGGTCGCCGGCCTGGTGGTGATGCTGCTCGCCAACTGGTACTTCGTCATCTGAAAGTGATGGCTTGAAAAGAATGGGCGCGCTTCGGCGCGCCCGTTTCTTTTTGTGGCAGACGTCAGCCGGCCTTGCGGATGACCGCTTCGGAGCCTTCGAAGAACCGGTTCGGCGGACGCTTCAGGCCGAGATTCTCGCGCAAGGTGGTGCCCTCATACTCGCGCCGGAAGAGCTTTCGCCGCTGCAGCTCAGGCACCACCTTCTCGGCGAAGTCGTCGAGCCCGGCTGGCAGATAGGGGAACATGACATTGAAGCCGTCTGACCCTTCGGCAAACAGCCATTCCTCCATCGAATCGGCGATGGTTTTCGGCGTGCCGACGAAAGCAAGGCCGGAATAGCCGCCGAGCCGCTGCGCCAACTGGCGGACGGTCAAATTCTCCCGGCGCGCCAGCTCGATGACGCGCTCGCGGCCGCTCTTCGAGGCATTGGTTTCGGGGATTTCGGGCAAGGGCGCGTCGGGATCAAAGCCGGATGCGTCGTGCCCCAGCGCGATCGATAGCGAGGCAATGCCGCTCTCGTAATAGACCAGGCTGTCGAGCTTGGCGCGTTTGGCCTGTGCTTCCTCGACACTGTCGCCGACGATGACGAAGGCGCCGGGCAGGATCTTGATGTCGTCGCGCGAACGGCCAAGCTTCTCGGCCCTGCCTTTGACATCGGCGAAGAAGCGCTGTCCGGCTGCGAGATCGGAGTGGGCGGCGAAGATCACCTCCGCCGTTTCGGCTGCCAGCTGCCGCCCGGCCTCAGACGCGCCGGCCTGGACGATGACCGGCCAGCCCTGCACGGGGCGCGCAATGTTGAGCGGGCCGCGCACCGAGAGATGCTCACCCTTATGGTCGAGCACATGCAGCCTCGCGGGATCGAAATAGAGCCCGCTCTCGGGGTCGCGGATGAAGGCGTCGTCGGCAAAGCTGTCCCAGAGGCCGGTCACCACATCGTAGAATTCCCGCGCATTGTGATAGCGCTCGTCGTGCTCGACATGCTCGTCGAGGCCGAAGTTCAGCGCGGCGTCGGGATTGGATGTGGTGACGATGTTCCAGCCGGCGCGGCCGCCGCTGATATGGTCGAGCGAGGCGAAGCGGCGGGCAATGTGATAGGGCGCGTCGAAGGTTGTCGATGCGGTGGCGACAAGGCCGATATGATCAGTGACGGCGGCGAGCGCCGACAGCAGCGTGAACGGCTCGAACGAGGTCACCGTGTGGCTGCGCCGTAGCGCCTCGATCGGCATGTTGAGAACGGCCAGATGGTCGGCCATGAAGAAGGCGTCGAACTTCGCCGCCTCAAGCGTCTGCGCGAAGCGCTTCAGATGGGCGAAGTTGAAGTTGGCATCGGGATATGAGCCCGGATAGCGCCAGGCCCCGGTGTGAAGACTGACCGGACGCATGAAGGCGCCGAGCCGCAATTGCTTGTTGTCTGCCATGGGATGATCACCTGATGCGAATGAGCGTTGCCGCTCCGATATGTAAGCAGGATCGGACGGCTTTGCCGTCCTGGAAAGGAATTCTGTTTTGCAAAACCGGCGCCGCGAAGCATTTTCATACAGGTGGCCGTTCAACCTATTTTGATGAACCCGCCTGGTGTTGAGATACTTGCCTGGGTGCTCGGTGCCACCGGCAAGGAGAAAGCCAGAACGCCGCACGTCAAGCGTACGGCGTTCCAGCCTTTTCCAAGGTGCATCCTGTGCGCCGGCAGCGCCTACTCGGCGGCCAGCGCGAGTGGCGGCCTGTCATTGTCCTGCACCGCCTCATCAGCCGGCTTCCTGCCTTTCTTCGGCTCGCGGCCGAAGAACAGCGCGTAGCCTGCCGGCAGCACCAGGATGGTGAGTACGGTGGCGACGAGGATGCCGCCCATCATGGCGTAGGCGAGCGGTCCCCAGAACACCGCACGCGAGATCGGGATCAGCGCCAGCACCGCCGTCATCGCCGTCAGCACGATCGGCCGGAAACGGCGCACGGCCGAGCCGATGATGGCCTCCGATCGGTCCATCCCCCTGGCGATGTCCTGATCGATCTGGTCGACCAGGATGATCGAGTTGCGCATGATGATTCCGAGCAGCGCGATGACACCGAGGATGGCGACGAAGCCGAACGGCGCGCCGCTGATCAACAGAGCCGCCGCCGCACCGATGATGCCGAGCGGACCGGTGGCCAGCACGAGCATCGCCTTGCCGAAATGCTGCAGCTGGATCATCAGGAGCACGACGATGACGGCCAGCATGATCGGCGCCTTGGCGGCAATCGAGGCCTGGCTTTCGGCGGAATCTTCCGCACCGCCCTGGATCTCGATCTTGTAGCCGGGCGCCAGGCCGGCGCGCATGCCCTGCATGTCATTGTAGAGCTTGGTGACGACGTCGTTCGACTGCACGCCATCCGGCAGCGTGGCGCGCACCGAGATGGTCGGCAGGCGGTCGCGCCGCCATTCGACGCCCTGCTCGAGCACCGGCACCACCTTGGCCACCTGCGACAGCGGCACGAAGCCGCCGAAATCGGTCGGGATATAGACCGAGTCGACCGAGGACAGCAGGCTGCGGCTGGCGTCCGGTTCGCGGGCGACGATGGAAACCGTCTCCTCGCCATCACGGAAGTCATCGAGCGGCGCGCCGGACATCGCTGCCTGCAGCATCTGGCGGATGCGTTGCGAGGTGACGCCAAGAGCACGGGCGCGGTCCTGGTCGATGATCAGGTTCATCGCCGGTACCGGCTCCAGCCAGTCGTCATGGACGGCGCCGAGCAGCGGATTTTCGGCGAATTTCGCCTTCACCTGGTCGGCGATGCGGCGCACCTCCTGGCGGTCCGGACCCATGATGCGCATCTGCACCGGCCAGCCGGTCGGCGGGCCGAGGAACAGACGGTCGACCTTGGAACGGATCGAGGGGAAATCCTGCGCCAGGATTGAGCGCAGCTTGAGGATCAGCCGCTCGCGTGCCGGCTCGTCATTGGCCATCACCAGAAGCTGCGCATAGTTCGGATTGCGCAATTGCTGGTCGAGCGGCAGGAAGAAGCGCGGCGCGCCTTCGCCGATATAGGTGGCGATGAAGCGCTTGTCCTTGTCGTCCATCATCCGGGCTTCCAGCGCCTTGGCCTGCGTCTCGACTTCCTTGATCGAGGTTCCCTCAGGCAACCAGAGATCGACGAGGATTTCCGGCCGCGAGGATTGCGGGAAGAAGTTTTGTGGGATGAACTGGAACGTCCACAGGCTGGTGGCGAAGGTGACCAGCGTCATCACCAGAACGATGATGCGGTGGCGCACCGCCCAGCCGACCGTGGCGCGCAGCCGCCGGTAGAAGCCGGTGTCGAAGGCGTCATGATGGTTGCCGGCATGCTTGCGCTGCTTGAGGATCATGTAGCCCAGCCACGGCGTGAAATAGACGGCGACGAACCACGACACGACGAGCGCGATGCCGACGACATAGAACAGCGTGCGCACATATTCGCCTGCGGTCGAGGCGGCGAAGCCGACCGGGATGAAGCCGGCGATGGTGATCAGCGTGCCGCTCAGCATCGGGAAGGCGGTCGAGGAATAGGCGAAGCTCGCCGCATCGATCTTGACCAGCCCCTCTTCCAGCTTGCGCTCCATCATCTCGACGACGATCATGGCGTCGTCGACCAACAGCCCGAGCGCGATGATCAGGGCGCCGAGCGAAATGCGCTGCAGATCGATGCCGAGCTCGTACATGATGGCGAAGGTGGCGGCCAGCACCAGCGGAATGGCAATGGCGATGACCAGGCCGGAACGCCAGCCGATCGACAGCAGCGAGACAGCAAGCACGATCAGCAGCGCCTCGCCGAGCGCCTCCATGAACTCGTTGACGGCGTCCTTGACAACCTCGGGCTGGTTGGAAATCTGGTCGACCGCAACGCCGTAGGGCAGCGCTTCCTCAAAGCGCTTGTAGGTCGCCTCGACATCCGTGCCGACGTCCCTGACGTTAAAACCCTTGGCCATGACGACGCCGACCTGGACGCTTTCGTGGCCGTTGAAGCGGTACTTGCGCTGATAGGGATCTTCGAGACCGGAACTCACGGTGGCAATATCGCCAAGACGTGTCACCTGACCACCGGCGCGCAGGCGCAATTCCCTGATGTCGGCAGCCCTGGTGACATCGCCCTCGACCGAGATGCGCACCGAGCGCAGGCCGGTGTCGACGGAGCCCGCCGGATCGACATTGTTCTGGCCCTTGATGGCGTTCTGCAGGTCGGTCAGCGTCAGGCCGCGTTCGGCCAGGGCCTTGGACGAGACGTCGATATAAAGCTTCTCCGGCTGGTCGCCGATGATGACGGCCTTCTCGACGCCCGGCGTCGTCAGCAGCATGTCGCGAGCCTGGGTGGCGAATTTCTTCAGCTCCGGATAGCTGTAGCCGTCGCCGCCGATCGAGTGCAGGGTGATGAAGGTGTCGCCGAACTCGTCGTTGAAATAGGGCCCGAGCAGGCCTTGCGGCAGGTCGCCGGAGATGTCGCCAACCTTCTTGCGCACCTGGTAGAAGGCGTCCTTCACCTCCTCTGCATTGGTGTCGCCCTTGATCTGGACGGTGATGATGGCGCTGCCGGCGCGGGTGTAGGAACGGACGAAGTCGAGGTGCGGCGTTTCCTGCAGCTTGCGCTCGATCTTGTTGACGACCTGGTCTTCCATCTCCTGGATCGAGGAGCCCGGCCAGATCGCCTGGACGACCATGACGCGGAAAGTGAAATCGGGGTCTTCCTTCTGGCCCATGCGCATCAGGCCGAGCGCGCCGGCAATGATGATCAGACCGAACAGGAAGCGCGCGATCGAGGGATGGCCGATGGCCCAGCGCGAAAGATTGAAAGGCTGCTTTTCAGTGCTGTCGGTGGTGGTCATCGGCGTCAATCCAATTCGTTGATCGTGCGCGCATGCGCTTTGCATGCAGCTAGGATATTCCGATGCTGGCTTCCGGGCGGCGAGGCTTTCCGAGCGGAGAGACACTCATCGCGGTGGGACGCGCGGATCGATGCGGGGGAACTCGATCTTGGCGTCTCGACCATCGGGCGCTCGCCGCCCGGAAACCCTGAATTCGCTTGCCCAGCCCTTTCGCCGAAGCGACGATCAAGCCGGCTTCATGCCTGCGGTCAGCGCAGGGCCTTTGCGGCATCGCCTTCCGCAGAGGCGGCCTGGACCGCATCGCCGGTCAGCTTGACTTTGAGATTCTCGGTCATGAACTGGGTGCCGGCGGCAACGACGACATCCCCCGGCTTGAGCCCGTCGGCGACGCTGACGCCGTCGGCGGTGAACTCCGCAACCTTGACCAGGCGCTCGTGCACCGTCTCGCCGGCGCGGTCGACGGTCCAGACAATCTTGCGACCATCCTTTTCCGCAAGCGCGCTAAGCGGGATCGACACCATCTCCTGCTTCTTGGCCACCGAGGCCTCGATGTTGGCGGTCATGCCGAGCAGCACGCGCGGGTCGTCGGGCAGCGATACGCGGACGGCAAAGGTGCGCGACTGCTGGTCGGCGCTGCCGGCGACTTCACGCACTTTGCCGGAGAGCGCCAGCGCGTCATCGGACCAGAAGCTGGCCTTGACGTCCTTTCCCGGCTTGAAGGCGGCGATGTCCATTTCGGGAACCGCGATCAGCACTTCCTTTTCGCCGTCAACGGCAACAGTCATCACAGGCGTTCCGGCGCCGACCACCTGGCCGACATCGGCCGAGACCGCCGTGACGATGCCGTTCTCGCTCGCCTTGAGATCGGTGTAGACGACCTGGTTCTGCGCCTGGGCAAGGGTAGAGCGGGCGGCATCGCGCGTCGCTACCGCCTGGTTGTAGCTCAGCGTCGCCTGTTCGAGCTGCGACTTGGAGGTGAAGTTCTTGGCAAAAAGCTGCTCGGCGCGCTTGCGGGACAGATCGACCGTCTCGACCTGCCGCTCGGCGGCGTCGAGGCTGGCCTTGGCGCTCTTGACCGACAACTCATAGTCCGTGGGATCGATACGGGCTAGCACATCGCCTGTCGTCACATGCTGGCCGATGTCGACCAGACGCTCAGTGACCTTGCCCGAGATGCGAAAGCCGAGGTTCATTTCGGTGCGGGCTCGCACCGAGCCGGAATAGGTGATTTTGCGACTCTTTTCGGCCTGGCCGATCTCGACCACCTTGACCGGACGGATGATGTCCTGGCCCTCGGTCTTCTCCTGGCTGCAGGCGGCGAGCCCGAGCGTGGCGACGATCAGGCCGGCGACCGGCAGCTTGCGGATGATGGAACTGGACAAAGACACTTTCGTGCTCCCGACTGGAGATGAACGGTCGACACCGGCGCCCGGCGGGCGGCGGCTATTACTTCAGAGCCTTGATCGCGTAATCGATGAGATCGTCGGGCATCGCCCGATTGGTCTTGGCAAGGCATTGCGCCACCATTTGGGGGTGACACAGAATAACGGTGGCGGCGCCGAAGCAGCGCGATGCGATGACCGGATCCTGGTCCCTGAACTCGCCGGCCTCGATGCCATCGCGGATCACCTCGGCAAACAGGTCGTGAATGCTGTCGATATGCTTGTCGATGACGCCCCAGTCGCGCTCGAGCGCGACGATGACCATTTCGTGGACCTTCTGGTCGTCGAGCATGACTTCCAGCGTCATCTTGTACTGCGCATGCACGTAGCGGCGCAGCCGCTCCTCGGCGCTGATCGGCAACCGGGAAATCTCGTAGGCCATGTTGTAGCTGGCGAGGAGCATGCGGCCGCAGACGGCCTGGTGGATTTCGACCTTGGAGGCGAAGAAACGGTAGATGTTGGCCGGCGACATGCCGAGTTCGCGGGCGATGTCGGCGACATTGGTCTTGCCGTAACCATAGTGCCGGAACAGGCGTTCGGCACAGTCGAGAATGCGGGTGACATTCTCCTGGCGGGTGGCGTCGGCCATTACGCTGGCGGCTTCGGACATGGCTCTCTGTCGATTAATGAGTGACGAATTTCAACTTTCGTCAGTCGTAAATCGAAAAGAGGGAAGTGTCAATGCGAATTCGACGTACGCGTATAATTTGGTGACAGATGGTGACAGAGGGTGTGCGCGAACTCGACCTTGCGTGCCGTTGCGCTCTGGAACTAAGATCCCTTCACCATTTCCCGCAGCTGAAACTTCTGGATCTTCCCCGTCGATGTCTTCGGGATCTCGGCAAAAATCACCGCCTTCGGCACCTTGAAGCGGGCGAGCAGCGCGCGGCAGTGTTCGATGATCTCGGTCTCGCTTGCCGCCTTGCCGGGCTTCAACTCGACATAGGCGACCGGCACCTCGCCCCATTTGTCGTCTGCCTTGGCGACGACGCCGCAGGACGCTACGGACGGGTGTTTGTAGAGGGCCTCCTCGACCTCGATCGATGAAATATTCTCGCCGCCGGAGATGATGATGTCCTTGGAGCGGTCCTTGAGCTGGATGTAGCCGTCGGGATGCATGACGCCGAGGTCGCCGGAGTGGAACCAGCCGCCGGCAAAGGCCTCTTCGGTCGCCTTCCTGTTCTTCAGATAGCCCTTCATGACGATGTTGCCGCGAAACATGACCTCACCGATGGTCTCGCCGTCGGCCGGCGTCTTCTGCATCGTCTCCGGGTCCATCACGGTCAGGCCTTCGAGTGCGGCATAGCGCACGCCCTGCCTTGCCTTCTTCTGCGCCTTCGATCCCTTGTCTAGATCGTCCCAGGCGCCGTGCCATTCGTTGACGACCGCCGGGCCATAGGTCTCGGTCAGCCCGTAGAGATGGGTGACGGCAAAGCCGGCATCGGCCATGCCCGACAGCACCGCTTCCGGCGGAGGTGCTGCCGCCGTATTGAAGGTCACCGTCTGGGGGAACGTCCGCTTGTCCTCGTCCCTGGCGTTGATCAGCACCGACATGACGACCGGCGCACCGCACAGATGCGTCACGCCGTGGTCGGCGATGGCATCGTAGATCGGCTTCGGCCGCACCCAGCGCAGGCAGACATGGGTGCCGGCCTGGACCGCCATCGTCCACGGAAAGCACCAGCCATTGCAGTGGAACATTGGCAGCGTCCACAGATAGACGGCGTGCTTGGCCATGCCGGCATGGATGGTGTTGGTGTAAGCCATCAGGGCAGCGCCGCGATGGTGGTAGACGACGCCCTTCGGGTTGCCTGTCGTGCCGGAGGTGTAGTTGAGCGAGATGGCGTCCCATTCGTCGTCGGGCATCGACCAGGCGTAGCCCTGGTCACCGCCGGCGACGAACGCCTCATAGTCGATCGCGCCGATGCGCTCGCCCTTGGGATAGGGTGCATCGGCGGCATAGTCGGGATCGTCATAGTCGATGACCAGCGGCTTCACCTTGGCCAGTGCCAGTGCCTGTTTGACGACAGCGGAAAATTCGCGGTCGACGATGAGCACCTTGGTCTCGGCATGGTCGAGCTGGAACGCGATGACGGCGGCATCGAGCCTTGTGTTGAGCGAATGCAGCACCGCTTTGGCCATCGGCACGCCGAAATGCGCCTCCAGCATGGGGGGCGTGTTGGACAGCATGACGGTCACCGTATCACCCTTGCCGATGCCGCGCTTCGACAGCGCCGAGGCCAGCTTCAGCGAGCGCCGCCAGAAGGTGCGATAGGTGATGCGCTGGCTGCCATGGATGATGGCGACATGATCGGGATAGGTGCTTGCCGCCCGCTCCAGATAGGTGAGCGGCGTCAGCGGCTGATGGTTGGCGGCGTTCTTGCCGAGATCCTGCTCGTAGGGACTGCCCATCCCGTGCTCCCCGAATTTTCATTGTTGAGAACTTCTAACCACAGGTTCCCGCCACGTCACCATCGGCGATTCCCGACCGGGCACATTTGGCGCAATGATCGTCCAGATTCGATGGCCAAAAAGGTATCGTGTACCCACGCCAATTTGACTTTTGTCGAGAGCCGTGAATAATGTCAGCCGAGGAGACGGCATGGCGATCCGACCGGCAGAACAGCTTATACACAAGGCCGCATGGCTCTATTATGCCCATGGCCTGCGCCAGGACCAGGTCGCCAGCCAGCTTAACATCTCCCGCGCCTCGGTCGCCATGTATTTGCGCAAGGCGCGCGAGACCGGCATCGTCAACATCTCGACCTCGACGCAGCTGTTCACCGACGACGTATTGGCACGCCAGCTCGAGGACGCGCTCAAGCTTGATGCGGTGTGGATCGCGCCGGAGAATGCCTATGTCGTCGACCCTTCGACGGACGTTGCGGTGCTGGCGGCGGGCGTCTTTCTCGAACTGGTCAAGAAGGGCGACCGGATCGGCGTCGCCTGGGGCCGCACCGTCTACACTATCGCCGACGTCATGTCCTATGCCGACCTGCAGGACGTCACCGTTGTGCAGCTCTGCGGCAATCTCGGCGCGCCCTACTCCTACCGTCCCGACCAGTGCACGATGGAGATCGCCCGGCGGCTCAACGCCAAGGGCCTCAATTTCTACGCGCCGCTGGTGCTGACGACGGAATTGCTGGCGCATGGGCTGCGCGCCGAACCGGTGATCCGCGAACAACTGGCCGATATTGCCAACTGCGATCTGGCGCTCTATTCGGTCGGCACCGTCGACGCCGACAGCCATGTCGTCAAATGCGGCGCGCTCAGCCCCGGCGAGATGGGGCTGTTGCGCGAAGCGGGCGCCGCCGGCGTCGTTGCCGGCCAGATCATCGATGCCACCGGCAAGGCGCTCGACTGCAGCTACAACCGCCGCGTCATCTCGGCCTCGCTGTCGTCACTGCGCCAGATCGAAAAGCGGCTGATGGTGGTGCAGGAAGACAGCAAGTTCGAACCGCTGCTCGCCGCGCTCGCCGGCGGACTCTGCACGCATCTCGTCGTCGGCGCCAGCATGGCGCGGCGGCTGCTCGACCATGCCGGAGCCAGTGCGGGGGCAAAAAAGGCTTCCTGACCAACGAAATCCCAGCAGCAGGCGCATTGTCATCAAGGCGTCGCGGCACTCCTGTTCACAGCAACATCAAAGACAGCAAAGCGGACATAGCGACATGAAGAACCTTTGGAATGACGGCGACGCGGAAAGACTGGTTGCCGACTATGCGAAAAAGGGCGTTGCCCGCGACCTCGCGCTGCGCGTCTACACGACCCGGCTGCTCGGCGGCGAGCCGCGGCTGGTGCTGCATGGCGGCGGCAACACCTCCTGCAAGACCAAGGCCACCGATCTCGTCGGCGACGAATGGGATGTGCTGTGCGTCAAGGGCAGCGGCTGGGACATGGGTGTGATCGAGCCGCAAGGCCTGCCGGCGGTCAAGCTCGGCGCGCTGCTGAAGGCGCGTGCGCTGGCCAGCCTCGCCGACGAGGACATGGTGGCGCTGCAGCGGGCGAACCTCATCGACCCCGCCTCCCCCAATCCATCGGTCGAGACGCTGCTGCACGCCTTCCTGCCGCATAAATTCGTCGACCACACGCATTCGACCGCGATCCTCGCCATCGTCGACCAGGCGGACAGCAAGCCGCTGATCAAGACCGTGTTCGGCGACAAGATGGGGTACGTGCCCTACATCAAGCCGGGCTTCGACCTCGCCAAGGTGGCCGCCGATGTCTACGACGCCGACCCCAGCGTCGAAGGCCTGATCCTCGACAAGCATGGCATCTTCACCTTCGGCGACGCTGCGAAGCAGGCCTATGACCGCATGATCCATTATGTGAACGTGGCCGAAGACTATGTGGCGAAGAACGGCAAGCCGAAGGCAGCGAAAGCCGCACTGCCGGCCAAGCTCGCAACGCCGGCAGCGATCGCGCCGATGCTGCGTGGCGCGGTGGCGGTGGCGCGTGGCGAAGGCCGCTTCGACCGCATGATCAGCGACTTCCGCACCTCGGATGCCATTGTCGATTTCATCAATTCGGCCGGCATTGCAGACTACGCCGGACGCGGCGTGTCGACGCCCGACCTGTCGATCCGCATCAAGACCGGACCGATGGCGGTTCCGGCGCCAGACGCCGACAAGATTGGCGACTACAAGGCCGTCATCAAGAGCCATGTCGACGCCTTCGCCAACGACTATCGCGCCTATTTCGAAACCAACGATGCGCTGGACGACGTCCAGCGCACCATGCTCGACCCGATGCCGCGGCTGACGCTGGTGCCGGGCCTCGGCATGTTCGGCCATGGCCGCACGCTGAAGGATGCGAAGATCGCATCTGATGTCGGCGAGATG
The DNA here is from genome assembly GCF_040318435.1 of Mesorhizobium sp. M1143. Lineage (NCBI taxonomy): Bacteria > Pseudomonadati > Pseudomonadota > Alphaproteobacteria > Hyphomicrobiales > Phyllobacteriaceae > Mesorhizobium > Mesorhizobium sp. M1143. The sequence continues at coordinate 19,637 of NZ_JAMYMJ010000013.1, forward strand.
TGGATCGAGGCGGTGCGCGGCGCCGAGGCCGTCGGCAGCTTCCATCCTCTATCGAAGGCCGACCTCTTCCCGCTGGAGTACTGGTCGCTTGAGCAGGCCAAGCTCGCCTCCAACAAGCCGAAGCCGCTGACCGGCCAGGTGGTGCTGATCACTGGCGGCGCCGGCGCGATCGGTGCTGCGACGGCAAAACTGTTCGCCGCCAATGGCGCGCATGCCGTCGTCGTCGATCTCGATGCGGCCAGGGCGGCCGAGGCGGCAAAGGCAGCCGGCAACAATTCGATCGGCGTCGGCGCCGACATCACCAACCCGGCCGAGCTGCGCGCCGCCTTCGACAAAGCTGTCGCTGTCTATGGCGGCGTCGACATTCTGGTCTCCAACGCCGGTGCCGCCTGGGAAGGCCGCATCGGCGAGCTCGACGATGCCCTGCTGCGCAAGAGTTTGGAGCTCAACTTCTTCGCCCACCAGTCGGCGGCGCAGAACGCGGTGCGCATCATGCTGGAACAGGGCACCGGCGGTGTGTTGTTGTTCAACACCTCCAAGCAGGCGGTCAACCCGGGTCCGAAATTCGGCGCCTATGGTGTGCCGAAGGCGGCGACGCTATTCCTGTCCCGGCAATATGCGCTCGACTACGGCGCGCACGGCATCCGCTCCAATGCGGTCAACGCCGACCGCATCCGCTCCGGCCTGTTGACCGACGCCATGATCGCCAGCCGTTCCGGCGCGCGCGGCGTGTCGGAGAAGGAATACATGTCGGGCAATCTGCTCGGACAGGAGGTGACGGCAGAAGACGTGGCGCAGGCCTTCCTGCACCAAGCATTGGCCGAACGCACCACCGCCGATGTGACGACGGTCGACGGTGGCAACATCGCCGCAGCGCTGCGCTAGACATAGACCTGGAGCGGTTCATCGTTCACCAAAACGACGAACCGCTCTCCCACCTGAAGGACTCCAGGCGGAGAACTGCTTTTGCAGGTCGTGCTGAAAAACTGCTCGAACTGGTCAAAATCCACTCCAATCCTTGGCCTATTGCTCGACCACTTTAGGGCGCGCCTTGTGTTTCGCATGCGAGCTCCGACCCTGATCCTTGGTGGAGTTGTCGATGGCTGCGAAGAGACTTCGTGTCGGCGTGCTGTTCGGCGGGCGCTCCGCCGAGCATGAGGTTTCGCTGCTTTCGGCAACCATGTCATGCGTACTCTGGATCGGCGAAATACGACTCCGTTCCCACCTTCGTCACCCGCGAAGGCCAATGGCTGCTAAGCGATTTCAAGGACGGCGCGCTGGCGACACCGTCTGATGGGACGCAGCTTTGCCTGCCGCCGGGCGGGCATGGCGGATGCTGGCGATCCCGCCAAGGGCGCCGCATGACCTGCCTGCCATCGAATATGGTGTTCCGGTGCTGCACGCCTGCATGGCGAGGACGGCGCGGTGGCTGGTGCGCGTCGGGCGGTCATGATGCAGGGGCAGATTCCTAACAGATATTGTTAGATCTTGTTGGCTGCATTATAATGTGGGTATGAAAAACGAACCTATGCGCACCCTCACCATATCCCTTACCGCGCAGCAGATAGCTCGCCTGCAAAGCGCTATCGAAGGTGGCGGTTATGCTTCCAACAGCGAGATTGTCCGCGACGCCCTGCGCTTATGGGAGCAGCGCGAGGAATTGCGCACGCTCGAACTCCAGCACTTGAAGCGGGCCTATGCCGACGGGATGGGCAGCGGCAAGCCAGTGGCTGTCGACCACACCGAGTTCATTCGCAGCCTGAAGGCAGAACGCCGCGCCCGTGGCTAGCCATCGGCTCACACCGCGCGCTTCGCAGGATTTGCGAGACATCTGGCACACCATCGCCGCCGACAATGAAAAGGCAGCAGACAGACTGTTGATGCGCATTTTCGAAAGACTGGAGCTGGCGGCGCAGCACCCCAAGATGGGCAGCGCACGGCCCGAGTTAAGCGCAACGGCCCGCGTGCTCGTCGAAGACCGCTATATCATCATCTACGAGCCGCAGCCCGATGGTGTTATCGCTGTGGCGATTGTCCCCGGGATGCGCGATCCAGACCATTGGTTGTAGGCCGGCAGGCTTACCATCAATATGAAAAGAGCGGCCCATAGCCGCCCTTCGCATCTATCAGACGACCGATCCTACTTCGCGTTCGGGTTCGGCATCCAGGCCGGCATGGCGACATCGGCATGGGCGAATTGCGGCAGCTTGGCCGACAGGTCCTCCATGTTCTTGATGTCCTTGTCGATCAGGTCCTTCTGGGTGATCAGCGTCGGCGGCACGACGACGTTGTGGCCGGGATCTTCACCGGCGAGCAGCTGCGCCAGCGCGCGCACCGAGACCTGGCCGACGACGGCAGGGTTGGTGGCGGCGGTGGCGGCCCAGGCGCTGTCGGTCTCGCGCATGGCCGCGATGTCCGAGGTAGAGATGTCGGCGGAGTAGATCTTGATCTTCTTGTTCAGCCCCGCCTCGTCGACGGCGATCTTCACACCCTTGGCGAACTCGTCATAGGGCGCGAACATCACATTGATGTCGGGATGCGCCTGCAGCACCGAGCGCGCCTGGTTGGCGACCGAGTTGGCGATCGGGTTGTCGAGCGTGCCGAACATCGCGACTTCCTTGATGCCGGCATGTTTCTTCTTCACGTCGACCCAGGTCTCGTTGCGGCGGTCGAGCGGCGCGATGCCAGCGACATAGACATAGCCGGCGTTCCAGCTCTCGCCATTGTCCTTGACCGCCTGCTCGAGCGCCAGGCGCGCAAGGTCCTTGTCGGACTGTTCGATCTGCGGGATCTTGGGGTTTTCGACATTGACGTCGAAGGCGACGACCTTGATGCCGGCATCGACCGCGCGCTGGGCGGCGTCCTTCATCGATTCCGTCAGGCCGTGCTGGATGATGATGCCCTGCACGCCGAGTGCGATGGCCTGGTCGACCATGTCGGATTGAAGGGCGGCGTCCTGGCGGCTGTCGAGCACGCGCAGATCGATGCCGAGCGCCTTGGACTGGGACTCGACGCCCGAGAGATAGGCCTGGAAGAAATCGCCGGTCGAGAGATAGCGCACCAGCGCGATCTTGACGCCGGGCTTGTCGAACGGCGCCGGCTTGTCGGCGGCAAAGGCCGGGACCTGCATCAGCATTGTTGCGCCGGCCAATCCGAGCGCGACCTTCCCCAAAAGTCGTCTTGTGATGTTCACGTTCTTTCCTCCGTTTGTTGAACCCAAAACTGTCCCGGCAGCCATTCTATCTCCTGCCCCGGCCGGAAAGGGCGAAGGTAAAGACAAGGGCGACGACGAGAACCACGCCCTTGACGAAATCCTGCGTGTAGTAAGGCGCGTTCATCATCGTCAGGCCTTGCAGCAGGATGCCGACGAACAGCGCGCCGATGGCGGTGCCGAAGGCGTTCGGCTTGGCGGCGCCGAGCACCGCGTAGCCGATCAGCGCCGCGGCAACCGCATCGAGCAGCAGATTATTACCCGACGCGATGTCACCGCGTCCAAGCCGTGCGGCCAGCAAAATCCCGCCGATCGAGGCAAAAACTCCTGAAATGACGTAGGCCCAGATCTTGTATGCCTTGACAGGCGCGCCGGCGAGTTCGGCGGCCCGTTCATTGCTGCCCACGGCATACATCATGCGGCCGAAGCGTGTGTATTCGAGGAAGAACCAGATCAGCACGGCGAGCACGATCAGCACGACCACCGAGACCGGAATGAGGTTCGGGATGAAGAAGTCGAAGCGGTGGCGGCCGAGCGCCAGGAAGGCGTCGGAGAATTTGCCGTTGGCGACCGAGCCGTCCGGCATTGTCATACCGGTGGCGATGGAGCGTCCTTCAGTCGGGATGCGCTGCAAGCCGACGAGCAGGAACATCATGCCGAGCGTCGCCAGCAGATCGGGCACGCGCATATAGACGATCAGCCAGCCATTGATGAGGCCGACAAGGGCGCCGATGAGCAGGCAGATGAGGACAGCGACGACAACGTTCTGCTCCAGCACCACCATGACATAGGCAGCCGCCATCATGGCCGATGTGGCGACCGAGCCGATCGAGAGATCGAAGCCGCCGACAACCAGTGTGGCGGTGACGCCCAGCGCCAGCACGCCGGTGATGGCGACCGACTGGAAAATGAAGACGGCACTTTGCGGCGAGACGAACCCGTCGGCGGCGATGGCGAAATACGCGATCAGCCCGAACAGAAGCACGATGAACCCGTAGCGGATAGCGTAATCGCGCAGCGTCATTCAGCGCCCGCCGTCAATACCCAACTCAAACCCGTGCACTCCATTCCAACCCTCAGTTCTTCAATCATCGTGGCTCAGGCCGCACTGTGCAACGGCCCGCCCGCGACTTCGGCCAGCAGACGGTCGAGATCGACATCGGCGTTGCGGTGTTCGCCGACGATGGTCTGCTCGGACACCACCAATATGCGATCGGCCGTCTCCAGTGCCTCGTCGAGTTCGGTGACGAACAGCAGCGTGGCGCGGCCATTGGCGCTGGCCCTCAGCTTGGCGGCGATGTCGCGCCTGGCGGAGATATCGACGCCCTGGAACGGTTCGTCGAGAATGAACAATCGGGCGTCCTGCGCCATCCAGCGGGCCACCATCACCTTCTGCTGGTTGCCGCCCGACAGAGTGGTCATCTCGTCCTTCTCCGAGCGGCAGACGATGCCGAGATCCTCGATCTGCCGGCGGGCAATAGTGCGTTCAAGGCCGCGTTTGAGAACTGAAAAGCGCGACATGCGCTTGTGGAAGGGCAGGCTGATGTTTTCCTGGATGTTGAAGCCGCCGACGATGCCGTTTTCGCCACGGTCCTTGGCGACCAGAAACACGCCGGCGGCGATGGCTTCGCCGGTCGACGCGGGCGCATAGGGCTTGCCATATAAAGTCATCGTGCCGGACAGCGGCTTGCGCAGGCCGAACAGCGTCTCGGCGAGCGCTGTCTTGCCGACGCCGACGAGGCCGGTGATGGCAACGACCTCGCCGTCGCCGAGCGTCAGCGAGAATGGCCGGGCACCAGGGGCGATGCGCAAGGAATCGACGGTCAGGATCGGCTTGGCAGAACTCCTGGCTTCGATGCGGTCAAGATGGATCTTGCGGCCGAGCATGGCGTTAACGGCACCCTCATAGTCGAGAGGCTTGCTGTCGAAGACGCCTGAGATGACGCCATCGCGCATCGAGACGATGCGGTCGGCCAGCCGCCTGATATCCGACATGCGATGCGAGATGTAGAGGATGGCGACGCCCTGCTCGCGCAAGCGGTCGAGCAGCGCAAACAGCCGGTCGGCCTCGGCGCTGGACAGCGACGAGGTCGGCTCGTCGAGGATCAGCACTTTCGGCTGGTGCGCCATGGCGCGCGCGATGGCCACCATCTGGCGATCGGCCAGCGACAGGTCGCTGATGCGGGCCTTGAGGTCGATGGCGAGCCCCATGCGGTCGGCCACCGCTTTGGCTTCGCGGCGCACCCGGCCGGGGTTGAACAGCAGCGGCGCGCCCTTGCCGCTCAGCCGGTCGAGCGTCAGATTGGTGGCGACATCGAGATCGGCGACGACGCCGTCATTGATGTTTTGGTGCACGGTAACGACACCGGCGCGGATCGCCTCTGCCGGCGTGTTCGGCGCAAAGTTGCCGCCAGCGAGGTGCATGATGCCGCCGTCATGGTCGTAGACGCCGCTGATGATTTTGACGAGGGTGGACTTGCCGGCGCCGTTGGCGCCCATCAGCACAGTGATCTCACCGGCATGCAATTCGAGCGAGACGCCGCCAAGCACCTCGATATGGCCGAAGGATTTCCTCAGCCCGTCCACGCGGAACACGGCATCATTGCCCATTCGTTCCTCCCTGACGATGACGCTATGGGCTACGTGATCAATTGTCAACTCGATTGACAATTGCCAGTCAGCTTCCTAGCTTGGCCTCACCGCCATCGCTCCACTATGATTGGAGCGAGCAAGCGGGAGGGTGAGGAATGACTGCGAAATTGCCGTTTGAAGCACTGTCGGTGGAGACGCTTGCAACGCGCCTCGGTACGAACGAAGCGCTGTGCGCCAAAATCGGCAAGGGCCCTTGGAAGGTGCGCGAGGTCGGCGACGGCAATCTGAACCTCGTCTTCATCGTCGAAGGCGGCTCGGGTGCGGCCGTGGTCAAGCAGGCCCTGCCCTATGTTCGCCTCGTCGGCGACAGCTGGCCGTTGCCGCTCAAACGCTCCTTCTTCGAGTATCACGCGCTGACGCGGCAAGAGGCGCGCGCGCCGGGCTCGGTGCCGGCGATCCTCCATTTCGACGAAGCCCAGGCGCTGATCATCATGGAATATCTGGCGCCGCCGCACATCATCCTGCGCCGTGCCCTGATCGACGGCCGCGAGTTGCCAAATATCGCCCGCGACATCGGCCTGTTCATGGCCCGCACTTTGTTCCGCGGCTCTGATCTCTCCATGCCCACCAAGGACCGCAAGGCCGACCTGGCGCTGTTTGCCGACAATGTCGAGCTCTGCGGCATCACCGAAGACCTGGTGTTTTCCGACCCATATTTCGATGCCAAGCTGAACCGGCATACGTCGCCGCAACTGGACGGCCTGGTTGCCGAACTGCGTGCCGACCGCGACCTCAAGGTCGAAGCGCAGCGGCTGAAGCATATCTTCGCCGCCAACGCCGAGACGCTGCTGCATGGCGACCTGCATTCGGGCTCGATCATGGTCACCGACACCGAGACGCGGATGATCGATCCGGAATTCGCCTTCTACGGTCCGATGGCCTTCGACGTCGGCATGCTGCTCGCCAATTTCTGGATGTCCTACTTCTCGCAGCGCGGCCATGAACAGAAGGGCAAGCGTGACGCCATGCGTGCCTATCTGCTCGGGGTGACCAACGACACCTGGACGGTGTTCCGCGCCGAGTTCTCGCATCTATGGCGCACCGAGCGCACCGGCATGCTTTACCAGAAGAGCCTGTTCGAGGATCAGGGCGACATTCTCGCCTCGGAGCAGGCGCTCGACCATGTGCTGCACCAGATCTGGACCGACCTCTTGGGCTTTGCCGGCATCGAGGTGCACCGGCGCATCCTCGGCCTCGCCCACAATGCCGATTTCGAGACCATCGAGGACGAGGATCTGCGAGCCTCCTGCGAGGCCAAGGCGCTGAAATTCGGCCGTCACATCGCCGTCAACCGGCGCCAGATTCACGGCATGGACGAGGTTAATAATCTGGCCGCTTTGATCGAACGGGAGAGCAGGATTTGAACGTCGGCGAGCGCCACTACCGCACCATCTGGCTGAGCGACGACCAGCGTTCGGTCGAGATCATCGACCAGCGCTGGCTGCCGCACGAGTTCCGGGTCGAGACGATCGGGAGCGTTGCCGGCATCGCCACCGCGATCCATGACATGTGGGTTCGTGGCGCGCCGCTGATCGGCGTCACCGCGGCCTACGGCGTCGCCATCCAGATGGCGGACGATCCGTCTGACGAAGCGCTCGACGCGGTCTGGGAGACACTGCACAAGACGCGGCCGACTGCGATCAATCTACGCTGGGCGCTGGACGAGATGCGGCGGTTCCTAAGGCCGATCGTATTGGGACAGCGCGCGGAGGCGGCCTATAAGCGCGCTGCCGAAATCGCCGACGAGGATGTCGATCTCAATCGCGCCATCGGCGAGAACGGGCTTGCCATCATCAAGGAGATCGCGGCACGCAAGAAGCCGGGCGAGCCGGTCAACATCCTCACCCACTGCAACGCCGGTTGGCTGGCGACGGTCGATTACGGCACCGCCACGTCGCCGATCTATCTCGCCGTCGAGGCCGGCATTCCGGTCCATGTCTATGTCGACGAGACGCGCCCGCGCAACCAGGGCGCCCAGCTGACCGCCTGGGAGATGGCCGGCCACGGCGTGCCGCACACGCTGATCGTCGACAATGCCGGCGGCCATCTGATGCAGCGTGGCGCGGTCGACATGGTGATCGTGGGCACCGACCGCACCACGGCCAATGGCGACGTCTGCAACAAGATCGGCACCTATCTCAAGGCGCTCGCCGCCTCCGATAATGAGGTGCCCTTCTACGTCGCTCTGCCCTCGCCGACCATCGACTGGACGGTGGGTGATGGCCTGACCGAAATCCCGATCGAGGAACGCTCCGGTGACGAGGTGTCGCTGGTCTGGGGCAAGACGGCGGACGGCAAGATTGCGCAGGTGCGGGTTTCGCCCGAAGCGACGCCGGCGGCCAATCCGGCGTTCGATGTGACGCCGGCACGGCTCGTGACGGGGCTGATCACCGAGCGCGGTGTGGCCAAGGCTTCGCGCGAAGGGTTGAAGGCGATGTTCCCCGAACGCGGATAATCTCCCCCCTTGAAGGGGAGATGTCGCCAAAGGCGACAGAGGGGGTCGGTGCGTCCTGAAGCGTTGACTTTCATCTGCCGCAAGGAGGTCGCACCCAGTCGAACCGACCCCCTCTGGCCTGCCGGCCATCTCCCCTCATGGGGGGAGATTAGCGCCTCACCGGCTGGCTACCGAATTTCGGCCATGCAACAAGAATTGCGGCCTCGATGGCCGCTGACGGTTGCGGTTCTGGCGAAATCCGGCCAGAAGCATCTAGGCCGGCAACCGGCCGGCCCGCGACGTTGCGCTTGAAACCAGATACGGGAGACTATTGGGTGGCTCGCATAACACTGAGACAATTGCTCGACCACGCCGCCGAATACGGCTACGGCGTACCCGCCTTCAACATGAACAATATGGAACAGGGCCTCGCCATCATGGAGGCGGCCGAGGAGACCAAGTCGCCGGTCATCCTGCAGGCCAGCCGCGGCGCCCGCGCCTACGCCAATGACGTGGTGCTGGCCAAGCTGATCGACGCGCTGGTCGAAATCCACCCCGACATCCCGGTCTGCATGCATCTCGACCATGGCAACAACGAAGCCACCTGCGTCACCGCCATCCAGTACGGCTTCACCTCGGTGATGATGGACGGCTCGCTGAAAGAGGACGGCAAGACGCCGGCCGACTATGCCTACAATTCCGGCATCACCCGGCGCGTCGTCGACATGGCGCATTGGGGCGGCGTGTCGGTGGAAGGCGAGATCGGTGTGCTCGGTTCGCTTGAGAGCGGCGGCGGCGAGCAGGAAGACGGCCACGGCGTCGAAGGCGCCATCAGCCACGACCAGCTCTTGACCGATCCGGAACAGGCGGTCGAGTTCGTCAAGGACACCCATGTCGATGCGCTGGCTGTCGCCATGGGCACCAGCCACGGCGCCTACAAATTCTCACGCAAGCCGGACGGCGCGGTGCTGGCGATGAACGTCATCGAGGAAATCCACCGCCGCCTGCCCAACATGCATCTGGTCATGCACGGCTCGTCCTCGGTGCCCGAGGACCTGCAGGAAATCATCAATAGATATGGCGGCCAGATGAAGCCGACCTGGGGCGTGCCGGTGGAAGAGATCCAGCGCGGCATCAAGCACGGCGTGCGCAAGATCAACATCGACACCGACAACCGCATGGCGCTGACCGGCGCCATCCGCAAGGTGCTGACCGAAAACCCGAGCGAGTTCGATCCGCGCAAATACCTGACGCCGGCCATGGCCGCGATGCGCAAACTGTGCAAGGAGCGCTTCGAGCAGTTCGGCACCGCCGGCAATGCCCAGAAGATCAAGCCGCTGCCGGTAGCTGAGATGGCCAAGCGCTACAAGTCGGGCAGCCTTGATCCGAAGTTTGGGTGAAGTCCCCTGGCGCCTCTTCCTTCTCCCCTTGTGGGGAAGAAAGAAGAGCTATTGACATAAAAAAGGCCGGGCGCGAAAGCAGCCCGGCCAAAAGAAGGTCAAGAACCTTCAGAGGGGAACACCGTTCGGTGGAATGGGAGGAAACCGCCGAACGATAATTCCTATATGCGCGCATTCGCTGCGGTTGGCGACGAACGGCTTTCTAAAACAATGCGGGATGCGGAAATTTCGTTCTTGTCTTCCAAGATTTCAGCCGGCTGAGCGCCGGTTTCCAGGAGATCGGCGTAGTGCCGGCGCGCCACGTCGGGATGCGAGCGCAGGCGGCTCTTCAGCACATTGGTACCGACATTGCGAAACAGCGGATTGTCGGGATCGCTGGCCGGACCCCGCGCCTCGGCCGCCAGTTCCTCGGGCAGGTTGAGCAGCGGGATCGTGGCGTCGAGCCGGGCGCTGAAGAAGAAGGGCACCGAAATCCGCTCGACACCGGCCGGTGGCGTTACCACGCGGTGGACCGTTGCTCTCAGATACCCGTTGGAGGCCAGCTCGAGCAGTTCGCCGATGTTGATCACCAGCGTGTCGGGCAGCGGATCGACGTCGACCCAGGCACCGTCATATTCGACCTGCAGCCCCTTGCTCTCGTCCTGCAACAGAAGCGTCAGGAAACCGCCATCCTTGTGCGCGCCGACGCCTTGGTTGTCGCCGGTGGCGTCGCGGCCGGGGTAGCGCACGATCTTCATGCGATGGTTGGGCTCGGCCCGGTAGACGGGATCGAAGGCGTCCTCGGCCTGATCGAGCGACAAAGCGAAGGCCCGGAGCAGCCGGATCGCCACCGCCGTCGCCTTGGCCTGCCATGCGAGTAGCGCCGGCTTCAGCTCGGGCAGCGTGGCCGGCCACTGGTTGGGCCCTTGCAGCCGCGTCCAGGCGGGCACGCCGGGGCCTTGTTCGATGGCCGGGCGTTCGACGCCGATGTCGAGCTGTTCGCGCCAGTCGGCCTTGCCTTTGGTCAGCTCGCCGCCGGCGCGCGTATAGCCGCGGAACTGCGAGGACTTCACCATTTCGATCGCCAGTTTGTCGGCTTCCGGCAAGGCAAAGAACCGGCGCGAGGCGTCGAGCACTTCTGCGGTATGCGCAGCCGATATGCCGTGGCCGGTCAAATAGAAGAAGCCGACATCGCGCGCGGCCGTGCGCAGGTCGAAGAGAAACGTTCGCCGCTCGGAAGCGCCCTGTTCGAGACGGCCGAGATCAAGCACGGGTACGATCCTGGGCATGGTCAAGCTCCTTGTTCCGCTGTCACGGTGGCACGCAGGCCGGTCCGATCAAAGCAACGCGCAATCCAATCTCGGCGCCGATAGAGAAAGCCGGCGCTGCGTTTGGCAGCCTGCCGGCAAATAACGTTCGTGGCGCTCATCCGCGCCGGTCCAGCCTGGCGACCAGCCGGTCACCGACCCACTGGATGCCGCAAACGAGGATGATCAGCACAATGACCACGGCGACCATGACGCTGGTCTCAAAACGCTGGTAGCCGTAGCGGATGGCGAGGTCGCCAAGCCCGCCGGCACCGATGGCGCCGGCCATGGCCGAGGCGCCGATCAGGGTCACCAGCGTCACCGTGAAACCAGCAACGATGCCGGGCAAAGCTTCGGGCACCAGCACCTCACGGATGATCGTCCAGCGGTTGCCGCCCATGGCGCGCGCCGCCTCGATCAGGCCGCGATCGACCTCGCGCAGCGACACTTCGGCGATGCGGGCATAGTAGGGCGTCGCCGCAATCGACAACGGCACGATCGCCGCCCAGGTGCCGATCGAGGTGCCGACGATCAGCCGCGTCACCGGGATCAGCGCCACCAGAAGGATGATGAAAGGCACCGAGCGGAAGCCGTTGATGACGGCGCCGAGCGCGCGGTTCACCCACAGGCTTTCGGCAATGCCGCCGCGCTCGGTGGCGATCAATGCCAGGCCGAGCGGCAGCCCGAAGACGAGCGAGATGAGGCCCGATGCCGCCGTCATCAGGACCGTCTCCCAGATCGAGCGCAGCAGAAGTTCAAACAGAACCGGCGACATGGCCAAGCACCTCCACCCGTGCGTCGCGGGCCTTCAGGAATGCGATTACTTTGGACAGATGTTTCGGATCGTTGCCCGCGACCGCAAGGAACAGCGTGCCGACCGGCTGCTGCTGGACATGGTCGATGCCACCATGGACGAGGCGGAACCGTCCCGGCACGGCCACCGCAAGATCGGACAGCAGCGGACCGCGCGCGGCCTCACCTGCGACGTCGACCCTGAGGATGAGCTCGGCGCCGCCTCCGGGAGCAAGCCGGCCGGCAATCTCGGCCGGCAGTTGCGGGCGGATGCCGCCGAGCAGGCTCCTGGTGATTTCGGAACGCGGCTCGGCAAAGACCGACCACACCGGGCCTTGTTCGACGATGCGCCCGGCATCGATCACCGCGACGCGGTCGGCGATCGAGCGGATCACCTCCATCTCGTGGGTGATGAGCAGGATGGTGAGGCCGAGCTGCCGGTTGATGTCTTTCAGCAAGGCCAGGATGGAGCGCGTCGTCTCCGGATCGAGCGCTGAGGTCGCCTCGTCGGACAGCAGCAGCGCCGGCCGCGCGGCCAGCGCCCTGGCGATGCCGACGCGCTGCTTCTGGCCGCCCGACAGCGAGGACGGATAGGCCTTCGCCTTCTCCGACAGGCCGACGAGGTCGAGCAATTCGGCGGCGCGCGCCAGCCGTTCGGCCTTTGGGCGGCCCTCGATCTTCAGCGGCAGCGCGACATTGTCCTCCACGGTCTTGGCCGACAGCAGATTGAAGTGCTGGAAGATCATGCCGATGCGACGCCGCAGCGGCTGCAATTCACGCTCGCCGAGCCGGCCGATCTCGCGGCCCTCGATGAAGACGTCGCCGGAGTCCGGCCGCTCCAGCCCGTTGAGGCAGCGGATCAGCGTCGACTTGCCGGCGCCGCTGCGGCCGATGATGCCGAGGATCTCGCCCTTGCGCACCGTCAGCGAGACGCCGTCGAGCGCAGGCGTCGCGCCAAAGCGGCGCTTGAGGTCGACCAGGCGTACGACATCTTCTTGCCCGGCCGATATATTGACCGGACCGGATGCCTCGGCCGTGACGTGCTGGTTCATCTCACTGTCCGTTTCAACGCTCGACAAAATGCGACAGCGGCCCGCTCAACAGCGGGCCGCCTGCTCCTGACAACCAGGCGCCAATCAATAGGCGCTGATCCCGGTGCCCTTGTAGACCTTGTCGAACTCGGCCTTGACCGCCTCGTTCTGGTAGGACGCGACCAGCGTCTTCACCCACGCCTCGTTCTCGTTGCCGGATTTCACGGCGATGAAGTTGCGGTAGGGGTTGTCGGCCACTGGCTCCTGGGCGATGCGGTTGTCCGGGCCGAGACCGCTCTTCAGCGCCCAGTCGGTGTTGACGACAGCCGCGTCGAGATCCTCGACCGAGCGCCCGACAATGCCGGCATCCAGTTCCTTGATGACGACCTTCTTCGGGTTCTCGGCAATGTCGGCGGTGGTCGCCAGGATGCCGGTGCCGTCCTTCAGCTTGATCACGCCTTCGTTCTGCAGAACGCGCAACGCGCGGCCCTCATTCGAGGGGTCGTTGGGCAAGCCGATGACGGCGCCTTCGGGCAGGTCGGCAACCTTGGTGTATTTCTTGGAGTAGAGGCCGATCGGCCAGACGCCGGTGTAGCCGACGCGCACGATGTGGTACCCTTGGGTCTTGATCTGGTTGTCGAGATAGGGCTGGTGCTGGAAGGCGTTGGCGTCGATCTCGCCGCGCTCGAGCGCCTCGTTGGGCTGGGTGTAGTCGTTGAACACCACGGTCTCGACGGTCAGGCCTTTTTCGGCGGCCTGGGCGACGACGACGCGCCAGACATCCTCATCCTCGCCGCTGATGATGCCGACCTTGATAGACTTCTTGTCCTCGGCGAAGGACGGCGTCGGCTGAGCCAGACCGGCAAGCGTGACGGCCGAGGCAAAAAGTGCCGCAAGGGCAGCTCGCCGGCTGATGGCTGAAAAAAGAAGAGAGCTGGAAGCGTTTCCGCGTTCGGACATTGTCGATCCCTCGTAATCCTGAAGTCATTGCGGCGAGGTGGAATACCAAGCCTTGACGACATCATCGGCAATGCTGCTTGCCGGATCAAAGAACCGCATTTCTTCTCAAACACGAAGCCGGGAATATTCTCTCAAAGATTTCGCAATTGCGAGAACGGTCACGCCGGACCGGTCAGAATGTCTCGACAAAGGGCCGCAGCTCGACCTCGAAGCTCCAGGCGCTGCGATGCTGGCGATGGGTCGCGAGATAGGTCTGCGCGATCGCATCGGGCGACAGCTGGCTGTCCGGTCGCTCGGGCTTCGTCCCGACCGGCTCGATCTGGCCGTCGATAATGAAATGGGCGACATGGATGTTCTTCGGGAAGAGTTCGCGCGCCATCGACTGAGCCAGACCGCGCAGGCCGAATTTCGGCATGGCAAAGCCGGCGGAGTTGGGAAAGCCCTTGATGCTGGCGGAGGCGCCGGTGAAAAGAATCGAACCGGAGCCGCGCGCAAGCAGCCGCCGCGCCGCTTGCTGGCCGACCAGGAAGCCGCCATAGGCGCCGACAAGCAAGGCTTGTTTGACCGCATCGGGATCGACCTCGGCGATCGGGCCGCGCGTGCGGCCGCTGGCATTGAAGACGGCAAGGGCCAGCGGGCCTTGCTTGTCGGCGGCGTCAAACAGGCCGGCGACGGAGGCCGGATCGGCGACGTCGGTTTCGACGGCCAGCGCGCCGGTTTCCCCGACCAGCGCCGCGAGTTTGGCCGTGTTGCGGGCGGCCAGCACCACACGATAGCCTTCCGTGGTGAGAAGGCGTGCCAAAGAGGCGCTCAGGCCCGCACCCGCGCCGGCGATCACTGCGACTTCGGATGCCATGTCGTTTCTCCTTGGCGATGACGTGTTCGTCTCATAGCTGGCGTCTTGAGCGGCGAGACGCAAGAACGACGTTGCTCGATTTTCGCTGTTCGGTGAAAAACCCTGCCGGCAGGTTCGGAGCAATCGACCGCGGCCAGGGTCTTGCCTGGCGAGACAATCCGTCCGACAGGTGATTGCGTTGGAATCGCAAACGGTGTCGCAAGGGAGTCGACCGTGGAACCAATCTGGGCCGTCGGCCTGATGACCGGCACCGTGCTTGACGGCAATATCGACGTGGCGCTGATCAAGACCGATGGCGAGCGGATCGCCGATTTCGGCACCTATACGCTGGCCCCCTACCCCGCAGCGATCCGTGCCTTGCTGGAGGAGACGCTGCGTCAGGCCCGGGTGTGGAATTTCGACGGGCCGGAGCCGGCGATCTTTGCCGAAGCCGAGGAGGCGCTGACGCGGGCGCAGTCGGCGGCGGTGAAGGACCTTGTCGAAAGCTACGGCCTGACCATGGGCGATATCGGCGTGGTCGGTTTTCACGGCCAAACCGTGCTGCATCGTGCCCCGCAACCCGGGCGGCGCGGCGATACGCGCCAGTTGGGCGATGGCGCGCTGATGCATTCCATTTTGGGCGCCAAGGTCGCCTATGATTTCCGCTCGGACGATGTGCGCGCTGGCGGCCAGGGCGCACCACTGGCGGCTGCCTACCACGCGGCGCTTTTGAGGGAAGCCGACGCCAGCGGGGACACCGCTGTGCTCAATCTCGGCGGTGTCGGCAACGTCACTTGGTGGGACGGCAAGGACAACATCGTCGCCTTCGACACTGGCCCGGCCAACGCGCCGCTCAACGATTTCATCAAGGCAAACGGCCTCGGCGAGATGGACCGCGACGGCGCACTGGGCGCGGCCGGCACCGTCGATGAAGTGCGGCTGGCCAAATTGCTCCAGCATCCGTATCTGACCAAGCCCTATCCGAAATCGCTCGACCGTTTCGACTTCGGCGCCGCCATGGCCGACGGCCTCGGCGCAGAGGATGGGGCGGCGACGCTGACGGCCTTCACCGTCTCGGCCGTCGGCAAGGCGCTCGATTTGTTGCCGCGCCGGCCGAAGCGGCTGGCGGTCAGTGGCGGCGGCCGCCGCAACCCGACGATGATGGCGATGCTGGCGAGGCGCGCCAACGTCGAGGTTGTGCAGGCCGAGACACTGGGCTGGAAAGGCGATGCGGTGGAGGCCGAATGCTTTGCCTTCCTTGCCGTGCGCGTGCTGCGCGGCCTGCCGATCAGCTTTCCCAGCACCACCGGCGTGCCGCGGCCGATGCAAGGCGGGCGGCTGGCAGGTTAGAGCTTCTTCTGCAGGAAGATGCGGCTGCGGCCGACGGGAAAGTCAGGCAGTTCGCCGAAGCGCCGGTAGCCTTGCCGCTCATAGACTTTGGCCGCTGTCGGATTGAACGTATCAATCCAGGCGTTTTGGCAGCCGCGCTTGACCGCTTCCTCCTCGGCAGCGCCCAGCATGTCGCCGGCCATATGCCGGCCGCGCAGGCGTTCGTCGACCCACAGCCACTGCACATAGAGCCAGCCCCAGGCGGTGTATCCCGAAATGCCGGCGACGACAGCGCCGTGCTCATCACGAACGAAGACGGCGATCGGCTTGCGGCCGGAGGGGCCGACATCGCCGTCATTGAACGCCGTCAGCCGCTCGGCCAGGAAGGCGAGGTCGTCTGACGAGGGGTCGGCAGTGGTTTCAAGCGTCGTCTTCATCCGGGCGGGGCTCGCATGGCAAGCCAAGCTCTAGCGAAGGACGGGATGAGAACGCAAGCTTTACGGCTTGATGGGCAGCGGCGATCGCCATGACCCCGCTGCTGCCGCAACCAGCATCAGCACGGCGGCGACGATGGCGCAGATGGCAAAGCCGAACGATGAATAAAGCGGCCCGAAGCTGGTGGTGCCGATGAAGACGGCGAGGTAGGTGACCGAGCTGTTCAGGCCCATGATGGTGCCACGGCGCGACGGATCGAGCGCGGTAAGGCGCATCACCAGCACGTTCAGGCCGAAATGATTGGCAAGGCCCCAGATGGCGATCATAGCCAGGATCAGCACGAAATTGCTGCTTGCGAGCGCGATCGCGACATAGACGACGGCGACCAGCAGATAGGCGAAAGGCATGACGCGCCGTGCGCCGATGCGGTCGATGACGCCGTCGAGGAAGGCCGCGGCGCCCAACCCCGCGCCGTAGGCGAGTGCGGCCAGCGCATTGGCGCTGCCGGGCTCGCCCAGATCCTGGTGCAGATGATCGCCGAGATAGCCGTAGACGCCGTAAAAAGCGGTCATGAAGGCGGTGCAGGCGATGAGCAGCGGCACGATGCCCGGAATGGCCAGCGCAACGAACGGCGACGGCGCCGGGCCGCTCTTCCTGACGTCGCTGAGCGAGGTCATCGACAAGGCAGCAAGCGCAATGGCGGAAAGCACCGCGACGGCGGCGAAGACGGCGCGCCAGTGCACGAGATCGGCAAGCACGGCCGACAGCGACACGCCGGCCACCATGGAGACCGTCCAGCCGGTCAGCACGACGCCGATCGTGCCGCTTTCGCGGCCGGGCGGCGCAATTGCCGCTGCACTGGCATAGATGGCCGGCATGGCGACGCCGGCGGCGATGCCGGCGACGGCCTGGGCCGCGACCCGCATGATCACCGTCGGCGCCAGCGCGCGGGCGAGAAGCCCGACCGTCAGCAACAGCAGAGCGCCCTGCAGCATGCGGCGGGCGCCGACGCCGTCGATATAGCGGGCGAGGAACAAAGCGCTGGCGGAAGTGCCGAGACCGAAGGCAGCCGACGCGGCCATCACCGCCGGCACGCTGGTGCCGAAGGATGCGGCGACTGCCGGAGCAATTGGACCCAGGACCAGCGAGTTCGAGCCGATGACGGCGATGCAGCCGGTCAGGAGATAGGCCAGCGCCGGGATCGGCTGATGGAGCGTTGCAGCTTGATGCGCGTTCGTCATCGGGTCATAATGGCCGAACTGAATTCCGCGACAACAAGGAATTTCGATATGGACGAAGAAACAGATGGGGTTCTGCAGAATAAGGTAGCTCCCCGAGAGCTCGACGCAATCGACCGAAAAATATTAGGCGTGCTGGTCGAGGATGCGACGATCAGCTACGCCGAACTTGGCGAACGCGTCTGCCTGTCGCCGCCGGCGGCGCATGAGCGGGTCAAGCGCCTGCGGCGCAGCGGCGCCATCCGCGGCACGGCTGTGATCATCGACCCGAAGGCGGTGAAAAAGCCGCTGCTCACCTTCGTGCATATCGATACCAAGGGCTGGGGCAAGACGCCGGAGCTGATGGCCGTTTCGCAATATCCTGAGGTCGAGGAAATCCATTCGGTGGCCGGCGACACCTGCCTGCTGCTCAAGGTCCGCACCGAGGACACCAGGGCGCTCGAAGGCCTGCTGGCGCGTCTCTACGAAACGCCCGGCGTCACCTCGACGCGAAGCTATGTCGTGCTGTCGACCTATCTCGAGCGCCCGGTGCAGCCCGAGATCACCGCGCAATGGCCGACGCCCCGGCATATGGCCACGCCGTTGTACTGATCTGCGCTATCTTCGTCTTGCCGGGGCCACAACAATCCTTCACAAACGGCACCCTATATTGATGCCAGGCATTGATTTGGGGTGACGAGAGGCGCGGCTTGGAATTCGAACTGAAAACCATCGAGGCGCTGGCCCCCGATCAGGCGTCGCTAAGCGCCGCCTCGAAGCTCACCAAGCGCTCGAACTGGCCGCGGCTGGAGAAGAACGAGCAGCAGGCGCTGATCTGGGGCGAATGCCAGGGCTCGGGATCCAACCCCTATCGCACCGTCGTCGACACCGGCGACCACGGCTACAAATGCACCTGCCCGTCGCGAAAATTTCCCTGCAAGCACACGCTGGCGCTGATGTGGATCGCCGCCACGGCGCCGGCCAGCTTCACATCAGCCGAAACAACGCCGGAATGGGTCAATGACTGGCTTGGCCGGCGCAGGAAGAGTGCGCCCCCGCCGGTCGACGCAAAGTCTGGCAGGGGCGCGTCTGGCAAGAGCATTGGCGAGGCCTCGCAGGCAGAGGAAAGCACCGTCGATGACGCCGCCGCGACGGAGCGCCGCGAGACGGCGCAGCGCAAGCGGGCGGAAGATACGCGCACCGCGGTGGCAGGCGCGCTGGACGAACTCGACCAGTGGATTGCCGACCAGCTGCGGCTCGGCCTTTCCGCCTTTGCCGACGCCAGCAGCGAGCGCTGCCGCCGCATTGCCGCCAGGCTGGTCGACATGAAAGCAACGGCGCTTGCGGGACGCATCGACGAAATCCCGGCCCGGCTAATGGCGCTGCGCAGCGAGGAACGGCCGGACGCGGCGATCCGCGAACTCGGCAAGCTGGTTTTGCTGGCCAAGGCCTGGCGCTCGGCGCCAGACGATCCCGAATTGAAGCGGCTGGTGTCGGCATCCGAAACCCGCGACCAGGTGCTGGCCAATCCCGATGCAAGACAGGTCGACAGCCAGTGGGAAGTCATCGGCGAGAAGATCGAGACCCGCCGCGACGGCCTTGTCAGCCATTCTACCTGGCTGCTCGACCTGAAAAGCCCGACGCCGCAATTTGCGCTGCTACTCGATTTCTTTCCGGCCTCGGCCGGCCGCCGCTCTGCCGCGTTCACACCTGGCGACCGGTTCGATGCAAGGCTGGTGTTCTATCCGTCACGCCAACGGCTGCGGGCGCTGGTAGCGGAGCGCAAGGGCGATGTCGTGTCGGGCGCCTGGCCGGATTTCGGCCTCGGCATTGTCAAGGATCCGCTGGCGGCGCATGCGGCGCACCAGGACGCAGCACCCTGGTCGACCGATAGCCCGCTGATGCTGCCTGCCGGCGCGATCCTGCTCGATGAGCGCGGCACCGCCTGGTGGCAAGCGGCGCACGACCCGCAAGGGATCGCCCTGCCTGTTAGCGGGACCGTCGATCAGACCGTGCTTGGCCTCGACCTCGCGGCCACGGCAGCGCTTTGGAACGGCGCGCGGCTCGATCTGCTGGCCGCGCAAAGCGGCTTCGGGAGGCTCGATCTGTCATGAACGAGCTCGAACTAACCGGCCTGGCGACGATGCGCGACTGCTGGATCACCGGCGGAACCGCATTCGATCTGGCGCCAACCGCATGGAAGGAGATCGCGGGTGGCGCAAGCCCAGACGAACGGGAGCGACGTCTGCTGGCGATCGCGGCGCAGGCGCTCGATGTCGGCCTGCGGCCGTCGGCGCCGAAGACGCTGAAGCGGCGCCCGCCGCTGCCGAGGCTTGGCCTGCCGCTGCTGCCGGAGCGGTTGCGGCCGCTGTTGCGGGCGGCCCTGAAGAACGCCGCCGATGCGCAGCGCAAGTCGCGTGTCGCGACGCTCGTCGCCAGCCGCGGCTACGTGCTGCATCCGATGGACTGGATGCCGTCGGCATCAGACCAGAACAGCCCTGACATCTATGCGCCGTGGATCGACTGGCAGGCCAGCGTCGAGGGGCTGAAGATTGCCCCGCAGGAGCAGCTGACGGCGCAGAACTGGGATGACTTTTACCCCGCCGCGCGCCGTATCGCGTTGGCCGAGATGCGCCGTCGCGATCCGGCCACGGCCCGCAGCCTGATGGAAGCCAAGGCGACGGGCGAGCCGGCTGAAGTCCGGCTGGCGCTCATCGAACTCATGCATTTCAACCTGACGCCCACGGACGCGCCATTCCTGAAAAGCCTGGCCACCGACCGCTCCGGCAAGGTGCGGGAGCTGGCGGGCCGGCTGCTGGCAAGGCTGGGCGAGCATGGCTGGCCGGGCAACGACGGAGCCGACGACCCCGTTGCCGAACTCGCCGCCTTCATCACAGAAGGCAAATCCGGCTTCATCCGCCGCCGCACCACCTACACGCCGGCAAAGCTCAAATCGCCGGCGCAGGAAAAGCGCCGCGCCGAATTGTTCGAGACCTGCAACCTGGTCGACCTCGCTTCCCGATTTGGGGTCAGCGAACCCGATTTCATTGCAGCCTGGCAATTCGGTGCCGACAAAAATGCGGACATCCAGATCTCACGAATGGTCGCAGCGTCGGGCAGCGACGCTGCCGTAACGCAGATGGCCGACACACTAGTCGCCGGGGGAGGCAAGCCGGCACTATTCGTGCTGCACCTGACACCGCGCCTGGATAGCCGCAGGAAGCGTGTCCTGGTCAGACTGATCCTGAAAGATACGCCGCAGTATATTAGCGCGCTCACCCTTGCCGAGGGCTTCGAAGCCAACTGGCTGGAATGGCCCGACATGACGAACGGCCAGGGCTTGGCGGCATTGCGTTCGGCTGTCGCCGGCGATGATGACGCTATGAAGCGAACCGCCGACGACCTGCTGGAAACGATGGGCTTTCTGGCCACTGCGGCGACAGGGGAAAAATTGATCGAGCATGTCGTTGCGGCTGGCATGCCGCCGGCGGCAGCCTCGCTCGCTTTCCTGCGCCTCAACGCGGCCCTGACGGGAACCAACACATGACAATCCGGAGAACACCACCATGAACGCAGCCATCCGCCTCCCTGTCGAGCAGGCCTATGCCGCTGAACTGCAGGCGCTGGCGCGCAATGACGAACGCCAGAAGCCGGCCGGATGGAGCCTGTCGCCGAAGGCCGTGCTGACCTATCTGCTCGGCGGCAAGGCAAGCGACGGCACCGTGATATCGCCGAAATATGTTGGCCGCCGCCGGCTGATGGAAACCGCGGTGGCGACACTCGCTACCGACCGCGCGCTGCTGTTGCTCGGCGTTCCCGGCACCGCCAAGTCCTGGGTGTCGGAACATCTCGCCGCCGCCATCATGGGCAACTCGACGCTAATCGTGCAGTGCACGGCCGGCACCGACGAGAACCAGGTCCGCTACGGCTGGAACTATGCGCAGCTTTTGGCCAAAGGGCCGAGCCAGGAGGCGCTGGTGCCGACGCCGCTCTACCGCGCCATGGAGAGCGGCAAGCTATGCCGCCTGGAAGAGTTGACGCGCATGGGCTCCGATGTACAGGATACGCTGATCACCGTGCTGTCGGAAAAGATGATGCCGATCCCGGAACTCAACACGTCGCTCTATGCCCAGCGCGGCTTCAACATCATCGCCACCGCAAACAACCGCGACAAGGGCGTCAACGAGCTGTCCTCGGCGCTGAAACGCCGCTTCAATGTGGTGGTGCTGCCGCTGCCCGAGGACATGGCGGAAGAGGTGGCGATCGTCTCCAAGCGGGTCGACGAGATGGCCGGCGGGCTCGACCTGCCGGTGCCGAAAAATGTCGGCGAGGAGATCGCTCGCGTGTTGACCATTTTCCGCGAGCTGCGCTCGGGCGCAACCGCCGACGGCAAGGTGACGCTAAAGACGCCTTCGGGTTCGCTCTCGACCGCCGAGGCGATCGCCACCATGGTCGGCGGCCTCAGCCAGGCGGCGTGGTTCGACAGCGGCAAGCTCGGCGCCGAAGGCCTCGCCGCCAGCCTTGTCGGCGCCATCGTCAAGGACCCGGTGCAGGACAAGGTGGTGCTGGAGGAATATCTCGAAACGGTGCTCAAGAAGCGGCCGGACTATGCCGGCTATTACGCGGCGCTGAACGCAGCGATCTGAGGTCATGAGCGACGTCGCCTATTTCGGCATCCGCCATCACGGGCCGGGCTCCGCCGACAGCCTGGTGCAGGCGCTGCGGGACTTGCAGCCGGTCGCGGTGCTGATCGAAGGGCCGAGCGACGCGTCCGCCCTGCTGCCATTGCTGGCGCGCCCGCAGATGCAGCCGCCGGTGGCGCTGCTCTGCTACCCCGAGGACGATCCGGCCGCGACAAGTTTCTGGCCGTTCGCCGAGTTCTCGCCGGAATACCAGGCGGCGGTGTGGGCGGTGGAGAACAAGGCGGCATTGCGGTTCATCGACCTGCCGTCATCGGCACGGTTCGCGGCACCGGCAACCGACGACACCGACAAAACGGCTGACGCCGACAAGCCCGAACCCAAGGACGAAACCGGTGAGGATGGCGAGCCCGCATCGCATCGCGACCCGATCGGCACGCTGGCTGCGGCCGCCGGCTATGAAGATGGCGAAAGCTGGTGGGCCGACATTATCGAGCAGAATCCGCAGCCGGGTCCAATCTTCGCTGCCATCACCGATGCGATGACGACGCTGCGCGACGGCGAAGGTGCGATCGCGCCGTTCGAGGCCAAGCGTGAAGCGCATATGCGATTGGAAATCGCCGCCGCGCGCAAGGAATTCGCCGGACCGATCGCCGTCGTCTGCGGCGCATGGCATGTGCCGGCCCTGCAGGCCGCGCACACGCAGAAGAACGACCAGGCGCTGATCAAGGGAATTGCCCGGCGCAAAAGCATCATGACATGGGCGCCATGGACCGGGCCGCGTCTTGCGCTGGGCTATGGTTATGGCGCTGGCGTCGTCGCGCCCGGCTGGTGCAAACATCTGTGGCTCACACGAGGGCGGCGCGACGCCGCGACGCTGTGGCTGGCGACGATCGCGGCGGTGCTGCGGGCGAAGGGCCATCTGGTGTCGACCGCGTCGCTGATCGAGGCCGAGCGGCTTGCGCGCACACTGGCTGCCATTCGCGAGCGGCCGAAGCCCGGCTTCGAGGAATTGCGCGATGCCGCGATCGCGGCGCTGTTCAACGGCGAAGCGGTGCTGTGGGCGCTGGTCGAGGCCGAGCTGCTTTTGGGCGCGGATGTCGGCGAGATTCCGCCCGACACGCCGCTGGCGCCGCTGATCGAGGACCTGCAGCGCAACCAGAAGGCGGCGCGGCTGAAGCCGGAGGCGCTGGAACGCGAGCTGTCGGTCGATCTGCGCAGCGAAAGCGGACTGTTTCGTTCGACATTGCTGCACCGGCTGAACGTGCTTGGCGTGCAATGGGGCAGGCTGGCCGACGCCGGCCGCAGCCGCGGCACCTTTCGCGAAAAATGGACGCTGGCCTGGGAGCCGGAATATGCCGTGCGCCTGGTCGAGAACCTGATCTACGGCCCGACTATCGAAAAGGCCGCCAATGGCCGCCTGATCCAGATGCTCGGTGCGGCCGCGAGCCTCGACACGCTTGCCGCCCTTGTCCAGAGCGCCATTACCGCGGATCTGTCGGAGGCCGCGAGCGCCGGCCTTGTAGCGTTGGAGGCGCGCGCAGCGCACAGCAGCGAATGCCTGGAGATGCTGGCCTCGGTGCCGCCGCTTGCCGACATCATCCGTTACGGCGAGGCGCGCAAGACCGAAACTAACCGGCTGTCCGGTTTGTTGGAACGGTTGATCGTCGAAGGCGCGATCGCGCTGCCCTATGCGGTGCGCGACCTGGACGAGCAGGCCGCCACCACGCTGGTCGGTGCTGTGCGCAAGGCCGACACGGCGATCCGGCTGGTCGAGCCCGGCGAAGGCGTGCTCGATGCATGGCGCAACGGCCTGACCGGCGTGCTGGAAGGTCCGGGCTCGACGGCGCTGCTCGCCGGCTGCGCCGCGCATCTGCTCTATGAAGCCGGCCAACTGTCGGCAGAGGATGCCGCCGGGCTGCTCGGACGCAGGCTGTCGCCGGGGACGCCGGTCGCCCAGGCAGCGGGGTTCTTCGAAGGTTTCTTCAGCACTGCCGGCCAGCGGCTGATCTACGACGAGGGCCTGCGCGGCGCCGTCGATGGGTGGCTGAAATCGCTCGACGAGGACGCTTTCATCGCGCATCTGCCATTGCTGCGCCGCGTCTTCTCCAATCTGGACTCGATGGAGCGGCGGCGGTTGATCGAGGCCGTGCTCGGCCGCACCGCAAGGTTGCCGGCCGGCCTGACGCCGGCGCCGGATGGCGGCGAGGGCTGGCGCCGTCACCTGGAGCGGCTTGGGCCATTGCTGGCGGGCGGAGTGTGACAATGGATGACGAAGCCGAAGTGCCCGAACCCGGCCCAGCATCCTCCGATAGCGGGCGCGAGCGCCGCTGGCGGCTGGCGATCGGCGCCGATGACGAGGCTTCCTCCGCCCTTTCCAGTGATGACAAAAAACTGTCTTCGGCGCTCGATGCGCTTTACGGCGACGGCGCCAATGCGGATGCCGACCCGCGCAAGCGGCGCGGCGGGCTCGGCCGCTCGGCGCCACGCGTGGCGCAATGGATGGGCGATATCCGCTCCTTCTTTCCCGCCCAGGTGGTCCAGATCGTCCAGAAGGATGCCTTTGAGCGGCTGAACCTGAAGCAGATGCTGATGGAGCCGGAATTCCTCAAGGCGATCGAGGCCGACGTCAACCTCGTCGCCGACCTGATCTCGCTGCGTTCGGTGATGCCGGCCAAGACCAAGGACATCGCCCGCACCATTATCGCCGACATCGTTGCCAAGCTGATGCAGCGGCTGGAGCAGAAGACCGCCGAGGCGATCCGTGGCGCGCTCGACAAGTCGCGACGCACCAACCGGCCGCGCCAACGCGACATTGACTGGCCGCGCACCATCTCGGCCAATCTTCGCCACTACCAGCCTGAGCACAAAACCGTCGTGCCGGAAAAACTGGTCGGCTTCATGCGCAAGCAACGCCGGCTGGTCGATCTCGACGAAGTGGTGCTGTGCGTCGACCAGTCCGGCTCGATGGCGAGCTCGGTGATCTACGCCTCGATTTTCGCCGCGGTGATGGCGTCGCTGCCGGTCGTGCGCACCAAGCTGGTCTGTTTCGACACGGCCATCGTCGACCTGACCGAAGAGCTCAGCGACCCGGTCGAGGTGCTGTTTGGCGTGCAGCTCGGCGGCGGCACCGACATCAACCAGGCGGTCGCCTATTGCGCCGACCGCATCGAGCGGCCGACCAAATCCCACTTCGTGCTGATCACCGACCTCTATGAGGGCGGCAACGGCCAGGACTTGCTGCGGCGGCTTGCGGCGCTGGTCCGGTCCGGCGTCAATGTCATCGTGCTGTTGGCGCTGACCGATCAGGGCCGGCCGGGCTATGATCAGGCGATGTCGGCTTCGGTCGCGGCACTTGGCATACCGGTCTTCGCCTGCACGCCGGACCTGTTTCCCGACATGATGGCGGCGGCGTTGCGGCGCGAGGATATCGGCGCCTGGGCAGCCGGCGCCGACATAAAGCTGATCCGCGCCGAGACGGAGCCGAGCAGTCAGGCCTGACTATTCGAACGAATAGGCAAACCCGTCAGTGGAAGCGCTGACGGTCACCTTGGTCATCTTCTCGCCGTCGAGCGACCGGTTCAGCACGCCGCGGCTGAGTTCCGGCAACAGCGTGTTGGTGAGGATGGCGTCGATCATGCGGCCACCAGACTCGATTTCGGTGCAGCGCGCCTTGACCAGCGCCATGACGCCGTCGCCGATCACCAGTTCGGCGTCGTGGCTGGCGCGCAGCCGCCGCGCGATCTTGCCGAACTGATGGCGGGTGATGGCCTCGATCATCGAATCCGAGAGCGGATAGTAAGGGATGGTCACGACGCGGCCGAGGAAGGCCGCTGGAAACACCTTCAGCAGTGGAGCGCGCAGTGCAGCATCGAGGCCGTCGAGCCCTGCCCTCACCGTGCCGTTGCCGGTCCGCTCCATGATGACTTCGGAGCCGACATTGGACGTCAGCAGGATCAGCGTGTTCTTGAAGTCGATGCGCCTTCCCTCGCTGTCATCCATCATGCCCTTGTCGAAGACCTGGAAAAAGATCTCGTGGACGTCGGGATGGGCCTTCTCGACCTCGTCGAGCAGGATCACCGAATAGGGTTTTCGGCGCACGGCCTCGGTGAGAATGCCACCCTTGCCGTAGCCGACATAGCCGGGCGGTGCGCCCTTGAGCGTCGAGACGGTGTGCGCCTCCTGGAATTCGGACATGTTGATCGAGATCAGGTTCTGCTCGCCGCCATAGAGCGTCTCGGCCAGCGCCAGGGCCGTCTCGGTCTTGCCGACACCTGAGGGGCCGCAGAGCAGGAACACGCCGACCGGCTTTTCCGGCGCTCCGAGCCCGGCGCGGCTGGTCTGCACGCGCTTGGCAATCATCTCCATGGCGTGATCCTGGCCGACGACACGTTCGGACAGCGTGGTGGCCAGCTTGAGCGCCTTTTCGGTCTGGCTGGACAGCATCCGTCCCGTCGGGATGCCGGTCCAGTCCTGGACCACGGCAGCGACCGCATTGCGGTCGACCGACGGCAGGATCAGCGGCGTCTCGCCTTGCGCGGTGGCAAGCTCGGCCATGAGTTCACGCAGCCGCGCCAGATCGGCGACAGGATCTGACGGCGCAGCTTCGGCCGCCGGCGCTTCGGTCTCGGACGTTTCGGCCTTGGGCGTCTCGGCCTTGGGCACCTTGGTCTTTTCTTCGTCCGGCGCTGCCGGTTCGGCATCGGCCTCAGCTGTCGCCACCGCATCGAGCGGGACGCCGTCGCCGCGCAGCCGCGCGCGCAGTTCGAGGATCTCGGCAACCAGCGCCTTTTCGCGCTCCCAGCGCTCCTCGGCGGCGGCGAGCATGGTCCCCGTCTCAGTGAGCCCGGCCTCGACCCGCGCCTGCCGGTCAGTTACTTCGATGCCGATCGCTGCCTCGCGGCCGATGATGCCGCTTTCGACTTCCAGCGCCTGGCGGCGCCGCAAAATGTCCTCTACTTCGGCCGGCGTCGCATGCTGCGAGATCGCGACCCTGGCGCAAGCGGTGTCGAGCAGGCTGACCGCCTTGTCGGGCAATTGCCGCGCCGGGATGTAGCGATGCGACAGGCCGACCGCCGCCTCGATCGCCTCGTCCAGGATCTGCACTTCGTGATGCTGTTCGAGCACGCCGGCTACACCGCGCAGCATGAGCACGGCGACCGCTTCCGACGGCTCGTCGATCTTGACCACCTGGAAACGGCGGGTCAGCGCCGGGTCCTTTTCGATGTGCTGCTTGTACTCGGCCCAGGTCGTTGCCGCGATGGTGCGCAGTTCGCCGCGCGCCAGCGCCGGCTTCAAGAGATTGGCGGCATCGCCGGTTCCCGCCGCACCGCCGGCGCCGATCAGCGTGTGCGCCTCGTCGATGAATAGGATGACCGGCGTTTCGGAGGATTGCACCTCGTCGATCACCGCCTTCAGGCGCTTCTCGAACTCGCCCTTGACGCTGGCGCCGGCCTGCATCAGGCCGACGTCGAGCATGCGCACGCTGATGCCTTGCAGCGGCGGCGGCACGTCGCCCTGGGCGATGCGCAGGGCAAAGCCCTCGACCACCGCGGTCTTGCCGACACCGGCCTCGCCGGTCAGGATCGGGTTGTTCTGCCGGCGGCGCATCAGGATATCGATGATCTGCCGGATCTCCGGGTCGCGGCCGACGACCGGGTCGATCTTGCCGTCATGGGCGCGCTGGGTGAGGTCGGTGGCGTATTTGGCCAGCGCCGAATCCCCGCCCGGAGCGCGCCGCGGCGCCTCCGCGGTGGGAGCCACAGCTGCCATGGCGCCGGCTTCGAGCGAGCCCTCCACCACCTCGGCAAAGCGGGCGATGACCCCGTCGGCGTCGATCTTGTCGAATTCGCCGCTGATCTTCGCCATCAGGCCTTCCAGCACCGGCGTCTTCAGGCAGGCGAGCACGATATGGGCGCTGCGGACCTCCTCCATGCCAAATTCCAGCGTCGCCAGGTTCCAGGCTTCCTGGATGGCGTGGAAAATGTGGTCGGAAAATTCCTCGATCGAGGTGGCGCCGTAGGGCAGCTTGTCGACGGCGCGGGTCATTTCGCTGGTAAGCCGGCTGGCATCGACGCCGGCATCGGCAATGATCATCTGCACATCCGAACGCTCGGACAGCACCAGTTGTTCTATGAAATGGACGAGTTCGACGTAAGGATTGCCGCGCAGCTTGGCGCTGTCGGCGGCGGCCTTGAAGGCGCGCAGGCAGACCGGATTAAGCTTGCCAACCAGTTCCTTGCGTTTGAACCCCTGCGACGACCGGCGCTGTTCCATCGAACGTGCTCCTGCAATCTGCCCCGTCGACAGCCTGCCACATAAGCAGCCGCTTGACAAAGCGCTTGATGCAGCCGGCCTTTTCCCTTTGTGGAGAGTCCCGCGCCGCCAAATGCAGACAACCACGATTTTTTCTAATCCTATGCGATGCGCTTCACATACGAGGTTGGCCAAGCACGCCATGAATTGCGCCATCCGAGACGCAGTTGCACCGACATTCATTAGCGCTCGTTAACTTTTGAGCGGATGGCGAATTGTGGGAATATGCAACCGTGTGCTAACGTTAGGTCACGTACGGTTTTAGAGCCGGTCGCCGGGGGTATCTGTGATCGATCTCGCACTCTGGCTTGCTCCGCTGGACGGTGAAAATCCGTCAGGCGAAGACTTGCGCAACGATCCGGCTTTTCATGAGCTGGAGCGGCTCACGGAGCCGCAGGTCAAGGTCGTCCATGACGGGCGCAACAAGCCAGCCGCGCAATCGACCATTCCGGTCGACTGGCCTGCCGTGCTCGGCAGGGCCGAGGAGTTGCGTTCGCATGGCCGCGACCTGCGCCTGCTTGTCATTGTCGCCCGGGCGCTGGCCAATGAAGAGGGATTGGCCGGACTGGCACAGGGCCTGACCCTGATTGCAAGGACCTTCGAGACGCATTGGGCGACGATGCACCCGGCGCTGCGGGCCAGCCCCCAACCACGCGAGGCCGCCTTGCGCCGCCTCAACGCGCTCGCCGACCTGCAGAACGGCCAGGAAGGCCTGCTGGCGAACCTCAGGCAAATGGTCTTCTTCGCGCCGCGTCCCATCGGGCCGATCAGCGGACGCGATCTCGAACAGGGTGCGCTCGACGATCGCGTCATGCTTCAGGAAGCGGCGTCGGGATTGAATGCCACGGAGAAGGCAGCGCTGGTCAGCGCGCACGGACAGCTCCTGAACCGGGTGGGCAGCGGTTGTGCCGCCCATCAGGACCAGGCCGGTGAACAGATGACAGCGCTCATCGCCGGGGCGCACGCAGCGATCGAGGCGCTCGACGCGGTCGATACGGCCCTGAATGCCCGTCTTGACAGCAACGGGGCTGCCGTCCCGGACCTGAAACGATTTTTGCAGCGCGTGCTGACGACGCTGGAACGCAACACGGCGGTCGAGACCACGGAAGAGGCAGCGACGAAGGGGGCTGCCAGCCCGGCTGCTCCCCCGGCAAGCCCGGCCGCGCCGGTCAGAAACGGTCATGGAGCCGAGATGATGGCAAGCTACGCGGAGACCGGTGCGGGGCTCCCGGACAGGATTTCCTCGCGCGACGATGTGGTGAAGTGCCTCGACCTTGTGGTCGCGTTCTACGACCGCACCGAGCCGTCGAGTCCGATCCCGCATCTCGCCCGCCGGGTGCGCAGGATGGTGCACATGGATTTCGTTGAACTGATGGAAGACCTCGCCCCGTCGGGGCTCAAGGAATTCCGGCTGCTCGCCGGCGTTCCCGACGCCAAGAAGACTGCCCAGAAGGATGAAAGGTAGCAACACATGCCAGCCGAAAGCAAAGCGAAGGTCATCGAGCGAAATCGCGCCCCGCGCGTGCAGATCGCCTACGATGTCGAAACCTACGGCAGCCCGACGACGATCGAACTGCCGTTCGTCATGGGCGTGATGGCCGACCTGTCGGGCGCATCGCAGACCAGGGAAGCGTCCAAGACGGTGCTCGACCGTTCCTTTGTCGAGACCGATGCCAACCGCTTCCCCAAATTCATGGAAGCGCTGGGACCCAGGGTCAAGGCGCGGGTGAAGAACACGCTGCCGCAGGCCGAGGGACAGGAGCGCGACGAAGAACTGGCGCTCGACCTGACCTTCACCAAGATGGGCGATTTCGCCCCCGACAAGATCGCCGAACAGGTCCCGCAACTGGCCGAAATCCTCAAGATGCGGCGCCAGCTCGAGGAGCTGCTCGGCTTCATGGACGGCCGCGTCGATGCCGAAAAGCGCATCGCCCAATTGCTGAACAACCAGCCGCTGCTTGGCCAGATCGCCGCCCAGGCGCTGTCCGACGACAAGGGTGAGGAATAGATCATGGCCGAACAGCAAAAGACCGCAGCATCCGTCGCCGAGGCCGAGGCCGTCGATCTCGGCGAATTCAGCCAGCTCTTGGAGAAGGACTTCAAGGTCAAGAAGGACGACAGCGAGAAGCTGCAGCAGCTGGTTCGCAACCTGGCTCTGGCGGCGCAGTCGCGCTCCGAGACGACGACGATTTCGTCCAAC
Organism: Mesorhizobium sp. M1143; assembly: GCF_040318435.1. Classification (NCBI taxonomy): domain Bacteria; kingdom Pseudomonadati; phylum Pseudomonadota; class Alphaproteobacteria; order Hyphomicrobiales; family Phyllobacteriaceae; genus Mesorhizobium; species Mesorhizobium sp. M1143. The sequence goes on from NZ_JAMYMJ010000013.1 coordinate 50,374, forward strand.
TCGATCAAGTCGATCAAGTCGTTGATCGCCGGCATCGACAAGATGCTGACGACCCAGGTCAACGAAATCCTGCACGCGCCGGAAGTGCGGCAGATGGAAGGCACCTGGCGCGGCCTCTGGTACCTCATCAACAACACCGAGACGGATCAGAAGCTGAAGATCCGGGTGATGAACATTTCCAAGGAGCAGCTGGCCGATACGCTCGAAGACTATGAAGGCCAGATGTGGGACCAGAGCCCGATCTTCAAGAAGGTCTACACCGACGAGTATTCGATGCTCGGCGGCGAACCGATCGGCTGCGTCATCGGCGCCTACGAGTTCTCCAACCACCCGCGCGACGTCGGCCTGTTGCGCAACATCTCCGGCATCTGCGCCTCGGCGCACACGCCATTCATCGCCGCCGCCTCGCCACGGCTGTTCCGCATGGACAGCTGGCAGGAACTGCCCAACCCGCAGGACCTGCAGCAGATCGTCTCCAACCCGGCCTACGCCTCGTGGCAATCGCTGCGCGAGAGCGAGGATGCGCGCTATATCGGGCTGACCATGCCGCGCGTGCTGGCGCGGCTGCCCTACGGCTCGGAGACAGTCCCGGTCAAGGGCTTCTCCTTCGAGGAGGAAGTGCAGGGCGATCACAACAAATATGTCTGGATGAACGCTGCCTTCCCGATGGGCGTCAACATCAACCGCAGCCACAAGCTCTATGGCTGGGGCACCCAGATCCGCGGCGTCGAAAATGGCGGCACTGTGCTTAACCTGCCGGTGCACTCCTTCCCGACTGATGACGGCTCGATCGCGATGAAATGCCCGACGGAAGTCGCCATCGACGACCGGCGCGAGGCGGAACTGGCCAAGCTCGGGCTGATGCCGATCCTGCACCGCAAGAACACCGATCTCGCGGCCTTCATCGGCGCCCATTCGCTGCAGGACGATGAGACGCGGGCGGGCCGCCTGGTCGACCCCGACGCCCAGTCCAACGAGCGGCTCTCCGCCAACCTGCCCTATCTGTTCCCGGTCTCGCGCTTTGCGCACTACCTCAAGGCGATTGCGCGCGACAAGGTCGGATCGTTCAAGGAACGCACCGACATGCAGATCTGGTTGACCGAATGGATCAACCGGTACGTGCTGGCCAACCCGGCCTTCGCCGACGACAAGGCGCGCGCCAAGCGTCCGCTTGCCGCCGCCGAGGTGCAGGTCGACAGCGTGGAGGGCCGGCCGGGCTACTACAACGCCCGCTTCTATCTGCGCCCGCACTACCAGCTGGAGGGCATCAATGCCTCGCTCAGGCTGGTGTCGGAATTGCCGTCCGTGAAGACCTGATTGCAGCAACCAAACCTTTGTTTGAAAGCGTGGAGAACGAAAATGCCCACAATGAAGATCGACGGTTTTCTGAAAGTTCCGGATATCAAGGGGCCCAGCACGCGCGACGGCCATGACGACGAGATCGAAATCCATGGCGTCGATTACAAGATGGTCGCGCCCTACGACCCCAATTCCCTCTCGCGCCGAGGCCGCGTGTCGATGGGCATGATCAAGTTCACCAAGCACTACGACAAGGCCTCACCCTATCTGGCCAAGGCCCTGTTCGAAAACAAGGCGCTGGACGAGGTCAAATTCTCCGCTCGGCGGACCATCGACGGCGAGAGCAAGGACTATCTGGTCGTTACCCTGACCGACGCCTCGATCATGGAATACGACATGTCGCAGGCCGATGATGAAGCCGACCTGATCCAGGAGGAAGTCTCCTTCGCCTACAAGAAGATCAAGTTCGTCTATGACGACAATGACGAAGCCGAAATGGATGTCTATGTCGGCAAGTGAGGGGCGAGCAAAGCGCCCTGCCGCCGACAAGGTACAGGCGGGCGGTTCACGGGCCAAGCGCGAGGCGGTACAGCCTTCGCTGTGGGACCGCCTCGTCAACGACCTGCCGGGCCTGAGCTCGGAGATAGACGGGCTCAGGCAGGCTCTGCAGGAGGAGCTTGGCGCAGAGCGCCTGGACGAGCTGCTGGCAGACGGACCGAGGCGCATCGACGCCGATGACGCATTGAACCCCGATCAGAAGCGCCGGCTGCACCGGCTGGCGTTTCAGAACCGGCACCGTGGCGAGCTTGAAAGCCGAGGCATCGTGGTGTCGCCCGATGTGCTGCGCGAGGCCGTGCGGCGCGACATCGAGGCGCTGTTCAACACCGAGCGTTTCGAATCCGCGCCGCTGCTATCCGATCTCGAGGCCGAGCAGATGACCGACCGTCCGACATCGCTGGCCGACTTTCCGGAGGTGCGCCGCAGCGTTGTCAATTATGGCGTGCCGTCCTTCTCCGGCCGGTCGTCGCGCGACTTCGATCGCGATGTTCTGGCACGCGAGATCCGCGCCGTGCTCGCCGCATTCGAGCCGCGGCTGAAGGAGAGCGCGACGAAAGTCACGGTCAACCTCGGCGACAAGACCGGCCTGAAGATCGAGATCGACGCCGTGCTGATCATGACGCCGACGCCCGAGCGCATGCGCCTGCGCACGACGATCAATCTCGACAACGGACTGGCGCGCACCGAGTTCAGGGAAGCCTGAGAGATGGACCGGGTCTTCGTAGAATATTACGAGGAGGAACTGTCCCACATACGCGGGCTGGCGGCGGAGTTCGCCGACATGCATCCGGCGGTTGCCCGCAATTTGTCGCTGGATACGGTGCCGTGTCCCGACCCCTACGTCGAGCGGCTGCTCGACGGCGTCGCCTTCCTCGCCGCGCGCACGCGCCTGAAGGTGGATGCCGAGCGCTCGCGGTTTTCGCGCAGCATCCTCGACGTGCTTTATCCCGATCTCGTCACGCCGGCGCCGGCAACCGCCATGGTGGTGCTGAAGCCCGGCCAGCAGGTGCAGACAATGCTTGCCGGTCACGTCGTCAAGCGCGGCACGCGGCTGGTCTCCAGCCTGCAGGCCGGCCTGTCGACACGCTGCACCTTCACCACCGCGCAGGACATGACGCTGTTTCCGATCGCGATCAGTTCGGTCGGCTATTTCCAGGACCGCAGCGCGCTTGCCGCCGCCGGCATCGGCCCGATCGCCGGCAAGGCCGGCGAAGCGGCACTTCGCATCACGCTGGCGCGGACCGGCAAAGGCAAGCTCGACGAACTGGCGCTCGACCGGCTCGACTTCTATTTCGCCAACCGCACCAAGGCGCCGCTGATCTTCGACGCCATCTTCGGAGTCTGCTCTGGTGTCGGCGCTCGACCGGAAGGCAAGACCAATCCATTGTCGCCGCTACCGCCGCCGGAGATGGTCGGCATTGCCGATGCCGAGGCGCTGATGCCGCGCACGCGGCCGACCTTCGAAGGCTACCGCCTGCTGCGCGAATATTTCATGATGCCCGAGCGCTTCCATTATGGGCGCGTCACCGGCTTGCTGCCGGTCGTGCGCAAATGCCAGGCCGGGCTCGAAATCATCTTCCTGTTCCGGCGTCCGGTGCCCGAACTCGCCGATCTGACGCCGGCGGATTTCGATCTCTTCGCCACCCCGATCATCAATCTCTTCGAGCGCGAGTGCAACATCGTCGAGCTCGACCAGCGCAAGACGCGCCAGGTGCTGCATGCCGACCGCACGCGGGCGCGCGACTTTGAAATCTACCGCGTCATCCGCGTCGAAGACGCCGATGCCGAGGGACCCGACGCGGAGATACCGGAACTCTTCAGCCTTGGGCAAAATCGCGGCAGCGGCTGGGTCTATTCGACGGAGCGGCGGCCGCGCCGGCCGACCGAGGACGAGCGGCGCCAGGGCGTGACGCGGACCTCCTATGCCGGCGACGACGTCTTCCTGGCGGTTTCGCGCCCAGTCAACAGTCAGGCCAACCGGCCGCTCAAGCGCGTCGACGTCGTGGCACTGTGCACAAACCGCGACCTTGCCATCCTCGACGACACGCCAACGCTGACGCTGGAAGCGGGCGACCCGGTGGAATCGGTCAGGCTGCTCGGCGCGCTGCGTTCGCCGCAGCCGGCCATCCCGGCAGCGCTGCCGACCGGCGCCGACAGCGAGTCGCGCGCCGCCGACCAGGCCGGGCGGCTGGTCTCGCAGCTGGCGCTGAACTTCCTCAGCCTGGCCAAGGAAGGCCGCGGCGTCGATCCGCTGCATGCGCTGCTCGATCTCTATGCCGAACGCGGCGATCCCGGGCTTGCCCGCAATGTACGCTCGATCGTGCGCATCGACTCGCGCGCGGTGATCGAAAGGCTGGCGATCGAAGGGCCGATGTGCTTCGGCCGCGGCACGGAAGTGACGCTGCATGTCGACCAGTCGGTGCTGGCGGGACAGAGCACTCTGCTGCTGTCGGGCCTGCTGTCGCGGCTGTTTGCCCGCCATGCCGGCATTAACGGGTTCGTGCGCACGCGCACGCGGTTGCTCCAGAAACAGGAGGATGTGCCATGGCCGATGACGCCCGGCAATCGCTACCTGATCTAGAGCGAGCCGCAACCCTGTCCGAGAGTTTCGACTTTTTCGAACTGCTGCGCCGGCTCGAACGGCAAGGCGGCCTGTTCGGCCATTCCGGCCGGCCGGACCGCGAGCCGGCAAGGCTCGGCCAGAATGTGCGGCTGTCCTTCGCAGTGCAGGACGTGGTGGATTTCCGCGAGCCGACGGACAAGTCGCCGGCACGCGTCACGGTCAACAATCTCGGCCTGCTCGGACCCGAAGGGCCGATGCCACTGCATCTGACGCGCTGGGTGCTCGATCGCCTGTCGCAACGCTGGTATGCCGGCGCCGAGGCGCGGCAGACGAGCGACACGACCTTCGTCGATTTTGTCAATATCCTGCAGCACAGGATGATCGCGCTCTACTATCGGGCCTGGGCGGATGCGCATCCGGCTGTGCAGGTCGAACGCGGTGTCGGGGGCCGCGTCCGTTCCATGCTGGAAGCGATGGCCGGCATCGGGCTGCCGGGCACGCAGGATGCCGAACTCGATACAGTAAAACTTCGCCAGGCCGCCTCGCTCGCTGCCCAAGTCGACGGCCCCGAGCGACTGACGCTGTTCCTGGCCGAAGCCTTCAAAGTGCCGGTGGTGCTGAAGGAGTTCGTCGCGGCCTGGATGACCATCCCCAAGGCGCTGCAGACGCGGCTTGCCGGCAGCTATGCCACGCTCGGCCGCAGCGCCACCATCGGCCCGCGCAGCTTCAGCCGGCAGAGCCGCATCGAGCTGCGCATCGGCGCGCTCAGCTATATCGATTACAAGGCCTTCCTGCCCGGCGGTGAGCGGCTGAAGCTGTTGAAGCAGGCGGTGCGCGACCTGATCGGCGAGACCATCGATGTCGATCTCAGGATCGTGCTTGCGGCAAAGGCAGTGCCGCCGGCGAAGCTCGGCACCGTCCAGCTTGCCCGCACCACCTGGCTGGCGCGACCGGTCGAAAAGGGGGACGCCGACGACATGCGGTTGCGGACCATCGTCGGCTGGCGGGAAGAGGTGGCGGCATGAGCCTGCTTCTGACTCTCGAACAGGGACCACGCGCGCAAGTCACGCGGCAGGCGCGGCTGGACGAGGGCGAGCTGGTAATCGGCCGCAGCGCCGACGCCGACTGGCAGATCAACGATCCCGACATGTTCGTCTCGCGCGCCCACTGCAAGATCACCAGCAAGCAGGGCGGCTATTTCGTCACCGATACCTCCAGCAGTGGGTTGTTCATCGACGATGCCGCCAGCCCGCTCGGCGCGGGAAATACCGCGCGCCTGCAAAGCGGCATGCGACTGCGACTGGGCGACTATGTGGTGTGGGTCGATTTGCAGACGGCGAAGACCGAGGCGCCGGCCTCCAGGCCTTCAGCGCCTGCCAGTAAGCCGGCGGCGTCGCGGGCGCCGGTCAGCCTCGGCGGCGACGATTTCTTTTCGTCCACCACGGAAGAAGAGCCGGGACGGCCACGCCCTGCCAACCTGCCCGATCCATTCGAAAAGCCGGTGCCCGGCGCATTCGCGCGTGCGCGGTCCGATGAACGCAGCTCGCAGGCGTTCGACGATCCGTTCAGCCTCGACCCTGTGGCAACGCCGGTGGCCGAGACCGCCCCCGACAAGCGTGTTGGCAAGCCGCTGTTCGACGATCCCTTCGGCCTCGATTCCGCACCGCTGTCGAGAGAGCCGAGCAGATCCAGTTCCGAGCAGCCGCCGGCCTACGATGACGGGTTTGGTTTTGGCCCGGCCGAGTCCACCAGTCTCGACGCAGGCGCGACGGATGGCGGCGCAGTGGATGCGCCCTCGCCTGCCCCGGCGCCCTGGGATCTGCCGGTCCGCGCGGCCGAGGCATCGCCACAGCGGCCACCGCCAACCCCGCCTCCACCGCCACCACGTGCTCCTGTCCGGCAAGCTGCTGCGCGGCCGTCGACCGGACAGGCGGACGCGGAATTGCGCGCCGCTTTCCTGCGCGGCATGGGCATGGACGAGTCCGATTTTCCCGGCAGCGATCCGGTGGCCGACATGGAGAAGTTCGGCCGCGAATACCGGCTGATGATGGAAGGGTTGATGCAACTTTTGCGCAAGCGCGCCGAAGAGAAGGGCAACGCCCGCGTCGCCCAGACCGTGGTTGGCGCGTCCGAGGTCAACCCGCTCAAATTCCTGCCTTCGGTCGACGATGCTCTGGTGACCATGCTGGCCGAGCGCAGCCCCGGTTTCCTCGGCGCCGAAGCGGCGATCAAGGACGCGGTGCGCGATCTGGCGCAGCACCACGTTCGTGCCTGGCGCGGCGTGCAAGGCGCGCTCAAGCGCATGATCGACCGCTTCGATCCGGCGGCGATCGAGCAGGAACTGAAGTCGAGTTCGGCGATCGGCAATCTGCTGACCGGCGGGCGCGGCGCCAAGCTCTGGGAATTGTACCAGAAACGCCACCGTGAAATCGCTCACAGCGCCGAGACGCGTTTTCTGGGCGAGATCGGCGCTGATTTTCGTGATGCATATGAGGAGGACTGAGACATGATCGACAGACGCGAATTCATTCTGGCCATCGGGGCTACGGGACTGCTGACGGCTTGCCAGAGCGGCCCGCCTAAACCGTCCGTCATAACGGTCAATTTGGCCGGTGGGGCCGGCATGAACCCGGGACCGGGCGGCGGCGACAGGCCGGTAACGGTAATGGTCTTACGGCTGAAGAGCACCGGCGCCTTCAATTCGGCCGATTACTTCGCCCTGCAGGGCGGCGCCGGCGCGGCACTTGGCGGCGATCTCATCGGCTCCGATACGATATCGGTCGGACCCGGCAAGACCGCATCGAAGACCATCACGGTCGAACCGGAAGTGGCCGCACTCGGCTTCGTCGCGCTGATCAGGGAACCCACCGGACGCAACTGGCGCACGACCAAGTCGGTGTCGCCGGGATCGAAGTTCACCGTCAATGTGAAGCTCGGCAGCGGCGGCATTTCCGCCTAGCGGCGGCGGGTCCGCAAAGCCGCGCCAAGGTGATGAGCAGGAAGCAGAGAGTGCCGGCATGAGCGATGCAAACAGGGTGCTGTGGTCGGAGGGGCTTTTCCTTCGCACCCAGCATTTCCAGCAACAGGACCGCTTCTTCGAAGCGACGGTGCGCGGCGCCTTGCAGGCCGGGCATCTGCATACGTTCGGCTTTCGAACGCTGATGCTCGATCAGGCACAGCTCGATGCCGGCCAGATCTCGGTGCTCTCGGCACGCGGCATCTTTCCAGACGGGACGCCGTTCGCGATCCCCGAGACGATGGATGCGCCGCGGCCGCTGGCGGTGACGCCGGAGATGGGCGCTGGACCGGTGCTGATAGCGCTGCCGCTCGAACCGCCAGGCGGCGTCGGCTTCGACCCCGCTCACGCCGAGCCGTCCGGCGCGCGCTATCGCGGCCGGATCGTGTCGGTGCGCGACGCCGTGCATGGCGGCTCCGATCCCGAGGAAATCGAGATCGCACGGCCGCAGGCGCTGTTGCTGGCGCCGGGCACGGCCGTCGGCGGCTACACCGCGCTGCCGGTGGCCGAACTCAAGGGCGTGCGCGCCGATGGCGGCGTGGCCCTGGATGACACCTTCCTGCCGCCGACCTTGGTCATCGGCGCGGCGTCCTGGTACAGCCGGCTGCTGCAGGAAGTGGTCACCGGCCTCGACCAGATCGCCGAGGCGCATGGCAAGATGGTGCTGGGCGGCCCCGGGCGCAGCGTCGAGGATCTTCTGATCCTCAATTTGGTCAACGCCGCGCGGCCGCGGCTGGCGCACATGCTGGTGCAGGATGTCTTCCATCCAGCCGAGGTCTATATGGAGCTGGCTGGCTTAGCCGGCTCGATGGCGACCTATGGCTCGAGCGCAAGGCGGCTCGGCGAACTGCCTGTTTACGACCACATGGCGCCAGGCCCGGCCTATTCGGCGCTGGCCGACGCGCTGCGTTCGCTGATCCTCAGCCTGCGCTACATCGAGCCGAAATCGCGCGCCCTGCCGGTCATGCGGCATGCCACCAATGTGTGGAAGATCCGCATCGACAACCCGAAACTTCTGGTGGCGAGCCGCATCGTGGTGCGGATCGGCTCCGAACTGTCGGAGGATGCCTTGCGCAAGATTTTCGTCAACCAGGCGACGGTCGGCTCGGCCAGCGAATTCGAAGGGCTGTGGAAATCACGCCTGCCCGGCATTCCGCTGAAGCCCCTTCATTCGCAGCCGCGCGAAATTCCCTATGACGGCGACCGGCTGTGTCTCGAACTGGACCAGAAAAGCGAGCACTGGGCCTCGCTGCTCGAAGCGCCGGGTTTTGTGATCGGCGTTTCGGGCGTGCTGCCCAGCGAACCGCAGGTCGACTGCTACTCGGTCAACAGGTGAGATGATGAGCAGGGACGATCCGTTCGGACTGTCCGAGGATCGGGAGCGGACGCGCATCCGCCTGAGCGGAGCGCCGACGCCGCGCGCCATGCCGCTGCCGGCGTCGGGCGTCACCGCGAAGCGCTCCGCGCGCGCGCATCCGAACGTGCTCGTCAATGCGTTCTCGCCGCTGCTGGAGTTTGCACCCGAACTGGAAAACGCGCAGCCGCCGGAGAACCCGGAAGCCCTGCGCACCAGGCTGCTGGAGGAACTCGTGCGCTGCCGCGACGCCACGATGGTGCAGGGCTCCTCGCTCGAGCGAGCCGACCAGGCGGCATGGCTGGTGGCTGCGTTGCTCGACGATCTGGCGCTGAATACGCCGTGGGGCGGAGCCAGCGCCTGGCCACGCCAGCCGCTGGTGGTGATGCTGCGCGGCGACGTCGATGCCGGCGCGCAGTTCTTCGCCCGGCTCGAAGAGCTTGAACGCCATCCCAATCGCGACCGCGAAATGCTGGAGTTGCAATATCATTGCATGGCGCTCGGCTTCCGCGGCAAATATCGCGTGCCTGGCCGCTCCGGCGACCGTTCGCTCAATGCGGTGCGTGTGGCGGCCGCGCGTTTCCTGCGCGACAGCGACGCCGAAGGCGCACCGCTGTCGCCCAACTGGAAGGGCGTGATCGCCTCCGACGAACCGCAGCGCTTCATCGTGCCGATCTGGGTGATGGTTGCGGCGGCGGCGGTGATCGCCACCGCCATCCATATCGGCCTGTCGATGAGCCTGAGCAGCCAGGCGGTCGAGCTTTCGGCGCTGGTTCGCGCCTTGCCGCCGCCGACGCGTACGGATGTCACCCGCGCTTCGCCGAAGGTCGACGCGCCGCCGCCGGTGGCCGTGGATTTCGCGCTGCTGCCGGAATTCCAGGCGGCGGCGCCGGACGAGCTCAAGAGAGCGCTGAGCGGCACGGAGAGCGTGTCGCTGGCGCGGCTGGTCATCCAGGCCTCCAATCCCGAACTCTTCCAGTCGTCGCGCGCGCAGCTGACAGACGGCTTCGATCCGCTCATCGCCTCGGTCGCCAGGGTGATCCTCGAGAACCAGGAGCTGATCGGCGATATCACCGTGGTCGGCCACACCGACGGCGTTCCCTTGCAAAAGACCAACCCACTGTCCACCAACCAGCGGCTGTCGGAAGCCCGCGCCGCGGAAATTGCCGATATCCTGATTCAGAACGGCGTGCCGAAGGAGCGCGTGCGCTCCGAAGGCCGGGCCGCCACCGATCCGGTGGCCGACGACGGCACACGCGAAGGCCGGGCCTTGAACCGCCGCGTCGAAGTGCTGGTCGAAAAGAGGCTGTGACATGTTCATCCTGCGCTTCCTCTGGGCGGTCCTGACTTCGCGTTTCCTGTGGACGCTGATCGGCCTGGCGCTGCTGTCGCTGATCATCTGGGTGTTCGGCCCGATCGTACGGGTCGGCGACTATGTGCCGATGGCGTCGGAGACGGTGCGCATCGTCATCATCGCTCTTTTGGTGATCTTCTGGCTGATCTGGCTGATCGTCGCGCAGCGCCGGGCAATCCGCGCCAACCGCATGTTCGTCGCCGAGATTTCCGCCCCGGTCGAGGAAAAGCGGCTCAGCCCGGGCGAGGAAAACGTCGCCGCGGTCGGCGCCAAGTTCCAGGACGTCATGGTCGAGTTGAAGCGCCGCAAGCTCGGCGGCCGCAAGTTCCTGCGCGAGATGCCGTGGTATGTGATCGTCGGCCCGCCGGCGACCGGCAAGACGACGGCCTTGCGCCAGTCCGGCCTCAACTTTCCGATCGACCTGACCGACGATCTGCAGGGCATCGGCGGTACGCGTAACTGCGACTGGTTCTTCTCCGAAACCGCAGTGATGATCGACACCGCCGGCCGCTATGTCCAGCAGGAAAGCCAGCCCGATGTCGACGCCGTGGAATGGCTGGGCTTCCTCGACCTGTTGAAGAAGCACCGTGGCCGCCGGGCGCTGAACGGCGTCATCGTTGCGCTTGGGATCGACGCGCTGTCCGAGGGCGACGAAGCCGTCAAGGCGCATGGCCGCAAGATCCGCAGGCGCCTGGCCGAGCTCGAAGAGCGGCTGGAAATCCGCCTGCCGGTCTATCTCATGCTGACCAAGGCCGATCTGATCAGAGGCTTCGAGGCCTTCTTCGGCGGCCTGTCGACGGCGGCGCGCGAACAGGTATGGGGGACGACCTTCCCGCTCGATGCACGCGTCGACGCCAAGACGATCGCGGGCGAAATCACGACGCTGTCGAGGGAGCTGGAAAAGCGACTGGTGCCGCGGCTGGAAGACGAGGACAAGCTGGCCGAACGGGCCGAGATCTTCCGCTTTCCCGCACAGCTGCAAAGCCTGTCCGAGCCGATCCAGGTGCTTGTCGAGGCGATGTTCGGCGAGAGCCGCTACGAGGAGGCAGCCTGGCTGCGCGGCCTCTATCTGACCTCGGCCACCCAGGAAGGCGCGCCAATCGACCGGCTGACCGCGGCGCTCGCCTCCTCCTTCGGCCTGCCGGCACGACGCTCGATGCCGGCGCAGCGTTTCGAGAAGCGCAGCTTCTTCCTCAAGAACCTTTTGACCGAGGTGATCTTCACGGAGGCCGGGCTCGGCACCTTCGATCCGCTGGCGCAGCGCCGCCGCAGCTGGATCTGGCGCGGTGCCGCCGCTGCCTGCGCGGCTGCGGCCATACTCGCCGGCGGCCTGTTCACCTGGTCCTACTACGACAACCGCAACGCCATCGCCGCGCAAGCCGGCCAGTTCGAAGCACTGCAGGCGCCGCTGACGTCGGCCGCCGCGACGCCCGCCTCGGTGCTGCAGCCGGCTATGGGCGTTGCCCTCAACGCCATGGACGAAGTCGCCAATGCCAGGACTGCGCCTCCGAACAAGGCACAGGACCTGCTCGGACCATCGGCTTCGGCCGAGATGATGCGGGCGCAGACCGACACCTATGACCACGCTCTGCGCAACGTGCTGGAGCCGCGCATGGTGGCGTTGCTGGAAGCGACCATGTGGCGGCAGATCCGCGATCCGGACTTCATGCTGGGCGCACTCAAGACCTACCGCATGATGACCGGTCTGTCTCAGATGGACTCCGACTTCGTCGAGAATTGGTGGGTGAACGACCTGCCCGAATTCGCGCCGGCCGCGCCCTTCCCGACCGCCGATGCCGAAGAACACCAGTTGGCCGCGATCCGGCGCATTGCGGTCGACGACAGCTACATCGCGCCCGACCAGGCGCTGGTCGCCGAAGCGCTGAAAACGGTCTGCACGATCTCGCTGCCGGCGCGGGCCTACAAGCAATTGCTGGCCGATCCGGCGGTGGCCGGATTGAAGGAATGGATCCCCGCCAATTTCGCCGGGCCGAATGGCGCCAAGGTATTTTCGCGACGCTCCGACAAGACGCTGCGCGTCGGCATATCAGGCGCCTTCACCTATGACGGCTTCCACGACGCGATCCTCGACCGGGTCGAGGATGTCGCCGCCCAGGCGGCACTCGACCGCGCGGTGTTTGCCGGCGGTTGCTCGGAAAATTCCGAGACCTCGGTGTCGGCACTGTCGGAAGATATCCTGAAGCTCTACTATGACGATTACATCGCGCAGTGGGACAGTTTCCTGCGCGACATGCGGCTGGCGCCGCTCAGCGACCTCAACATTGCCAGCGAGAATCTGAAGGACCTTTCCAGCGCCGATTCCGCGCTCAAGCGGCTGTTGACGGCGGTGGTCCAGGAGGTCGACCTCACCCGCTCGGACGAGGCGCCGACCGACGACAAGGCGGCGGCGAAGGGCGGCTCGAAACTGCTGGGCAAACTCGGCAAACTGGGCAAGATCGTCAAGACCGGCGCCAAGCTGCTGCCGCGGGCAGGCTCGGCGAGCGAAGTCGACCTGACCGGCACGCTGGTGGCCGAACACTTCAAGCCGCTCAAGAGCACGATTGCCGAGGTCGACGGCCAGCCGCCGGCGCTCGATGCCGCGGTCGTCGCGCTGACGGCGCTGTCCAACGTGCTGCAGACGGTGACCGCCAATCCCGACCCGCAGGACGCGATCAAGAAACAGGGCGGGCTTGCCGAACTGACCGGCGCCGTCGCCCGCCAGGCGCAAATCCTGCCCGACCCGGTCAACACCTGGCTGAGCGGCATTGCCGGCGACACCAGCGGGTTGACGCAGAAGGCCGTGGCCTCCGAGCTCAACGCCATCTGGCGCGCCGACATCCTGCCCTTCTGCCAGGCCGCGCTCAACGACCGCTATCCGTTCAGCCCCGACAGTGCCGTCGACGTCAACGTGCGCGACTTCGCCCGCTTGTTTGGGCCGGCAGGGATGATCGACGGCTTCATCAACGACCATCTGATCAGCTATGTCGACACCTCGGCGCAGCCGTGGAAATGGCGTGCCGATTTCGGCCTCGACCCGTCCGCACTTGCCGCCTTCGAGCAGGCGCGGCGCATCCGCGACGATCTCTTTCCCGGCGGTCAAGGCCCGGTGATGGCCTTCACGCTCGAGCCGACCGACCTGTCGCCCAACGTGACCCGCGTCACGCTCAACCTCGATGGCCAGAACCTGGTCTATTTCAACAATGCGACGCGGCCGCAGCCGATGACCTGGCCCGGCAAGGATGGCACCGGCGTCATCTCGCTCGCCTTCCAGCCGATCGACGGCTCGCCCGAAATCATGCTCAACGAGACGGGCAGCTGGGCGTGGCTGAGGATGCTGCGCGGCGGCCGCTTCACCGGGACGTCGCTGTCCGATGTCTACAGCCTGCGGCTGGGGACGAAAGGCATGTACGCCGATTTCAAGCTCAAGGCGGCGAGCGTCGAAAATCCCTACAACCTCCAGATGTTCAAGAAATTCTCATGTCCGCCGCAGATCTGATCCTGCCTGGCTTCTACGGCAAAATGCCCGCCACCGGCGACTTCGTCAGCCGGCGGCTGACGGGGGAGTTCCTGCGCCTGTGGGACCGCTGGCTGGCGCAGCATCTGGTGCCGCTGTTTGGCCAGGACATCTGGCCGCCGGCCACGGCGCTGCGGTTTCTGGCCGGCCCGAACTCCTTCGGCGCGTCGGCGGGCATCATCCTGCAGAGCGCCGACAAGGTGGGCCGGAAATTCCCCTTGAGCGTCGTTGCCCTGCTACCCGAAGCGCCTGTCGCGCTGACGCATGCCGAGGCATGGTTTGCCCGAATCGAGGAGGCCGCCACCGCCGCCCAGCGTGGCGAGCTGACGCCCGACGAACTCAACGCAGCGCTCGGCGGACTGCCTGTGCGGCCTGCTGAGCCGGGCGAGGAACTAATCGCCGACATGGTGATGTGGACGGCGCACTCCGACATTTTCGACATCGATCCGCAATCGCCACAGGCGACACTGGAGACAATCCTCGCCGGCAGTTGGGAGACGAGTTGATGGGAGCGCAACTCTGATGTTCGTCAGCCAGAACACCACCCCGTTTCTCGCCGAGACTTTTCCCTATCAGGACAAGCATTGCGTGAAGTTCTGCGTCGCGGTCGTTCGCGCGACATACGATGTCGATGAGCAAGGCAACTGCACGCCCAGCACGACGCAGTCACCCTTCGTCTACGCCGATACCCACTACGGCGATCCGGAAGTCACCTCCATTCGCGTCGAGACCGACTTTGCCCCCGTCAAACCGAAATGCGAGGTTCTGCTCGACGCCATGGCCGTCGCCCCGGGAGGGAGGCAGGTTGAGGCGATCGAAGTGCGCCTGGTTGGGCCGGGACTGGACAAGCGCGCGGTGGTCACCGGGCAAAGGCGCTGGTTCAGAGGTGGGCTCGGCATCCAGGCCTCGCGACCGACCCCTTTCATCTCAATGCCATTGGCATGGCATCTCGCATTCGGCGGCACCGACCGATCCGATCCTGATCCAGCGAAACAACGCAGCGACGCAATCAACCCGATCGGCAGCGGCTATCTTGCCGGCCAGGGCAACATTGACGGCACACCTCTGCCCTGTGTCGAGCACCCGCAATCGCGAATGCGCATCTGGAACGACCGGCCGCGCCCCATCGGCTTCGGCCCGGTACCACGCTTCGCTAAGGAACGGGCCCAGTATGCCGGCACCTATGACAAGCACTGGATGGACAACGTGCTGCCATTCCTCCCGCAGGATTTCGACGACCGGTATTTTCAGGCCGCGCCGCAAGACCAATGGGTGGAGAAGCTCAGCGAGGGAACGATCTTCGGGTGCATGAATATGAACGGGTCGGGCCGGTTCAAGGTCAAGGTGCCGACGCTTGGTACGCCCGTGAGATTCATGTACGACGATCACACGGAGCACAAGGTCGTGCAGCCGGATACGCTCAATCTGATCCCGCACGAAGGCAAGATCGTGCTGGTCGGGCGCGCGACAGTGAAGCTGCCACGCAAATTCGTGAGGTTGCAGCAGGTGCAGGTGGGATCGCCGCTTGAACAGCCCGCGGTCAAGCCGCACTACGCCGGCCTTGGCGAGGCGGTCGCCGCGCTCTCCAAGCTGCGAGGCCGACGCCGATGACGGTCGTCAGCTGCGTCAGCCTCGTTTCGCCGGTCGGCTACAGCGCCGCCGCGACCTGCGCGGCGCTGCGGGCCGGCATCGCGGCGTTCGAGGAACTCGACTATCGCGACCGCATGGCGTTGCCGATTCGCGGTGCGCGCGTTGACGCCATCGCGCCGTCCAGACGCGGGCGTGAGCGGCTGCGCATGCTTGCGCGTCTGGTGCTGGAGCACATCGAGCCCGACATCGGTGCGGCACTGCCTTGGGCCCAGATGCCGCTGATCCTGTGCACCCGCGAGAAGGAAACGCCCGGCGCTCGGCTGAACGGCATGTTCTCCGACCTGCGTTTTCCCGATGGATCGGCGGTGACCGAGCGGCGCACGGCGCATATCGCGGCGGGCCAGACATCCGCCTTCGCGGCGCTGATGCAGGCGCGCAAGATGCTCGACGAAGGCGCTCCGGCATGCATTGTCCTCGCGATCGACAGCCTCATCGACGCGCGCACGCTGGCCTGGCTCGACCGCCATATGCGGCTGAAGACGAGCGTGACGACGGACGGGCTGATCCCCGGCGAGGCCGCATGCCTGGCGGTCGTCAGCCACCGTCCGCTGACGCCGCGCCATGTCGCGATTCGTGGCCTGGGGCTTGGCGAGGAGACGGCGACGGCGATCAGCGAGGAGCCTTTCCGTGCCAACGGACTGGCAGGAGCCTTGAAGGCGGCGCTCGCCGAGGCGCGCACCGAAATGCACGAGGTGGCCTTCCGCCTCAGTGATGTGGCGGGTGAATCCTATGCCTTCGAGGAACTCGTCATCGCGCAGATGCGCAACATGCGCCAGTCGCGGCCGGAACAACCGGTGTGGCACGCCGCCGACTGCATCGGCGACACCGGGGCGGCCGCGGGGCTGATCCAGCTTGCATGGGCGGAGCAAGCTTTCAACCGCGGTTACGCCCCTGGCGAATTGGCGGCGCTACATGGGAGCTCGATGGCTTTCGGCGGGCGGGCCGCGGCGATCGTTTCGGCATAGGAGGCGACGATGACCAAGAACGTCTTTGCCGGAATGTGGGAGATCGCCGCCGAGAACGGCATGAATAAGTCCATTGCGCGGTTTCCCGACGTGTGCATGTCGCCGCCTTCGCCGCCGGCCGGCCCGATTCCAATCCCTTATCCGGATACGTCGTTTTCCAACAATTTGAAGTCTGGCTCCAGCACCGTGAAGATCGGCGGCGAGGGCGCCGCCCTGGCGCAGAAATCCTACTACAAGGAATCCGTGCTCGGCGACGAGGCCGCTACTCGTACCTTTGGCGCCAACGTCGTGACGCATCAGATCACCGGCAAGACGTTCTTCCAGGCCTGGTGCATGGACGTCAAGTTCGAAGACAAGAATGTCTGCCGGCATTTCGATATCACGACCAGCAACCACGCTTCGGCGGCGACCACGACCGCACCGCTTGTGTCGTTGGAAATGCAGAACCTCGCCGATTCGCAGTATGCCATTGACGTCGGTGTTTGCCCTTGCTGCGGCGATGCGTTGCATGAGTGGCAGCGCGATCCGGACAGCACTGAAACGCCCAAGAAGCCTTACAAGGCAGTCACATCAACGGAATTCTGGCAATCACGCGTCGATCGGCTGCCGCCAGGCGCAAACAAGACCGCAATGGAGGGGAAATTCAAGGATTTCGTGATGGCGAAAAGCGCGGCACGAGCGAACAGTCGCGCCGGAGGGGCTGGCTGCAACAACGTCCATCCCAATGAGACGAGTGGTTGCGCCATCCATTTCGAGATACCGCCAGGTAAACGACATCCGGACCCGGACAATCCTGGCGATGTTCTGACGACATCAGGGTTATGCGCAAAGGATTTTGGACATACAAAGAAGATGCGCATCGACGCAGTTTGGTCAGCGAGAACCGGAAAACCAGCGGTGAGCGGCACGTCACGGAATCATATGACACCGAAACAGGCTGGCGGATGCAACGACCCGAACAATGTCGTCCCAGCAAATATGATGGGTGGCCCCGAATGCGACGAGATCGAGGATCTGCAGAGCGATCTTGAGACCGGAACCGGCAGCCTGATCTGACATTGAGGATTGGCGTTTGACACAAGAGAATTTCGCTTCCGATCAGCCGTTCCGGCCGCTGGCTCTCGGATTCTTCATTGAAGAAGACAACGAGCTGACTGACGTCAAGCCGGTCGTGCAGGGTTCCGACTGGCAGCGGATTTATGCCATAAATCTGCTTTGCCGACAGGGTGATTTCTCCAAGATGCACCACGTCGCTCCAATTCTCATGCGCAATACTGAAAGCTTGATCTGGTCGGCGGGCGTCAACATCATCGCGTCTGCTGGCAAATGGGAAGACGTACAGAAAGCGCTGAGTGTCTTTCAGGAACGCATCGACACACCGTGGGTTCGCTACAATATGTCGCTGTTGCTCGGGCTGTCCTGCGATCTGCGCGCGGTCGACCCGCTGCTAAAAATATACGGACGCTGCACGAATCCCGAAGAGGATGGGGATCAGACGCTGCGTGAGCTCTCCTATTTGCTGCAAGCCGCAAACAAGGAGATCTTCGGCGGCGGGGGCGCCGAAATCGAGCATCAGCGTATCGTGAATCTTGCTGCGCCCCTGCGAGACGCGCTCTCCCGTTCGGTTCAAGGGACCAAAATATTCGAAAGCGAAACGTTCGATGTCGTAAGACTCGCAACGCGGATCTTAGCGCAGGCGGAGAACGGAAATTTGCAGAGCGAGCGGTTTTATCGTGGCAGGCTGATATTCGAAGCGAATACGGGCGTGAACTGTTCTTCGTTCTTTAATGAATTGGGGCGTCCAGACCGTCTAGCCATCATGGCCATTCTTGAGGAATTCTTCGACGGCAATCCGCGAGGAAAGTATCAACCCGGGCAGCGCTACTTCTTTAGCCATCCGATTCTACCCTAGGATCACGCTACCCGGTTTGAGCCCGCCAGGATTCCACCCGATCCGGGACAGCGACGCCCACCACCTCATCATCGAAAAACTCTGCAAACGCCGGTCCCAAATCCGTCGGATCGACCGTAAACAGCTTCGTCTCCTCCCGCGCTTCCGGAAAAAGCTCCAGAAAAGCCGCGCATGCGGCGACGGCGACGTAGGGCTCGTTCATCCGCTCGATCAACCAGGGCAGAATCGAGCGGTCGCCCAGCATGCCGATACCGCGCACCGCGAGCGGCGCGGTGGCGACGGACTTCATCAGCCCACCCATCCAGGCGCGCACGTCTTTCTCCGGGCCGGCCGTAATCGCGGCCCGCAAGGCAATCAGCGCGTCGGGTCCGCCGGCGACAGCGGCTTTGCGCAACTCGACCCGCGCCAAGTCGCCGGAGCCTAGTTGTGTCAGCGCCCATCCGGCCCATAGCCGCACGATCTCGTCGTCCGACTCCAGCGCTGCTGCCATCTCGCGCGCGAGGTCCGCTCGCTTGAGTCGGCCGGCAAGACGCAAGGCGAAGGCGCGCGCCGGCGCGTCGGCGTCTTTGACCAGACGCGCGAGCAGTTGCCTGGGGTCGACGCCGTGCTCAAGGCAGGCGCCCACCGCCAAATAGCGCTTGAACGCGTCCGGCGCGACCAGCCAGTCGTGCACGAGGTGACCGATCTTCGGCGGCTGGTGCCAGGCCAGGGCGCCGACAAGGCCGCGCCGCTCGTCCAGCTCCTTTGCCGCCGCCACGGTCTGGTCGATGCGCGTGGCGTCGCCCTGCTCGATCGCCATCCAGCCGACGACGAAAAACTCGCCCTTGTCGGGAAAATCGTCGAGCTGTCGTTCGGCTGCCGGCCACGCGGCCGCGCCGGCGATCCGCAGACCATCCAGATTGATCTCGATGCGTTGACTGATCTCGCCGATCACCGTCTCGTCCGTCGGATCCTCCTGGCCCCAGTTGTCACGCTGAGCCCAGAGAAATGCGGCCTGCTCGACGTGCTGGCGCACAGCGTCCACCGCGACGCGTCGCGCCGGGACGAAGAGCTGTTCGCCTGCCGACGCCATCAGTTGAGATTGATAGAGCCGCCACGAATGCGCTGCGCGCCGCTGGCGTGACTAGTGATGTGAGTGCCACGAATTGTGATGCGGCCGTCCGCTTGCATCAGAATCGTCGCCTTGCCACACCTCAGTTCCAAATGGTCATCGGCGGTGATCCGTACTCGCTGTCCGTCGCGGACAACGTGTGGGTCAGTCTTGGGGCGGCTTGGCTCGACAATGCGTCCGACAATGAGCGGCTTGCGTGGATTGCCTTCCTGAAACAGCAAGGCCACGTCGCAGCCGATCATGTCAGATGACAGTTCGCACAGACTGCGAGCAGGCAACGCCGTCTTCTCAGGATTGCCAGGAAAAACGACCAGTGGTGCGTCTTCCCCAAATCCCAGAAAGGCACCGATCACAACGCCGTCGATCTTCGCCTTGAGCTTGCTCATCGTCGTCCTCAGTTCTCGTTGATCTTCGAGCCCTTGATAATCACGTCGCTTGAGGCCTTGATGTTGATCTTGCCCGAGCCCTTGACGGTGATATCCTTGCCCTCGATGATGATCGTGCCATCCTTCTTCATCACAATCTGCGCGCTTCCAGACTTGAGCGTGATGGATTCCTTGGCATCAAGCGTAAAATTGTTGCCGACATCGATGACGCCGCTCTCGCCCACATCGATCTTGCTGCCCTTGGCGATCTTGAGCATATGACCGCCACCAATGTCGGTGGCATCATTGGAGGCAATGGTGGCACTGCGCGAGGCGCCTACACTGGTCGCTTGCGATGCGCCGATCGCAACAGTCTGTCCGGCACCGATACTGATGTCTTGTCCTGCCCCAATGCTCCAGGAATCTCCGGCGCCAATGGAATGGCTCTGGCTGATGCCAACCGTCACAGAGCGCGATGCGCCGATCGTGTTGGTTTGCACCGCCCCCACGGTCCGAGTCTCGGAGGCGCCGACGCTGTCGATGCGAGCCGCGCCTACCGTGATCGTCTGCACGATCGCCACGGTCTGCGTGTGATTGGCGCCGATCGTCTCGGTCGAGTTCGAACCGATGCTGATCGTTTCGTTCGAGCCCACCGTCAGCGACCGGTTCGTCCCCACCGTCTCTGTATCATTGCTGCCAATATCGGTCGTCTGGTCGACACCGACCTTGACCGTCTTGTTGTTGCCGACGTCCTCGTCGAGGTTGTGGCCGACGGAGTGCTTGGCGTCGTGGTCGATGCGGTCGGACTGGTCGTGCTGCACCGTCTTGTTGCGGTCGTGCTTGATCAGAAGGTGGTGGTCCTTCTGCGCCTGGAAGTTGACCAGTTCGGAGCCGGCCTTGTCCTCGAACATCAGCTCGTTGTAGCCGCCACCGCCCTTCGACGAGTTGGACTTCCAGCCCGATTGCGTGGCGTTGCCCGGCAGCCCGTAGGGCGGCATCTGCGAGGCGTTGTAGACCCTGCCGGTGATGATCGGCAGGTCGGGATTGCCTTCGATGAAATCGACGATGACTTCCTGCCCGATGCGCGGGATCTGGATGAAGCCCCAGCCGCTGCCTGCCCAGGTCTGCGACACCCGCACGAAGCAGGAGCTCTTCTGGTCCTTCTTGCCGAGGCGGTCCCAGTGGAACTGCACCTTCACCCTGGCATATTTGTCGGTGAAGATCTCCTCGCCGGACGGACCGACCACGGTCGCCGTCTGCGGGCCGCGCATGATCGGCCTTGGCGTGATGCGCGGCGGCCGATAAGCAACTGAGGTCGGCGCCACACCGAGCACCACCTTGAAATTCTCGCCATCGGTGTCGACGCCGGCGCGATAGCCCGGATCGAACAGCCGGTACTCGGCGCTGATCACCAGATGCTCCTTGTTCTGGTCGTCGCGCGGAAAGCCGTCGAGCTTGAAGGTGCAGCCGGAAAACAGGCCGCGCACCGTGCCGACGGCGGCAATGCGCAGGTGTGGCGCCTGGATTTCTTCGCGCCTGATCGCCGCCAGGCTGTCGCCGCGCCCGACTTCCAGATGCGCGCCGGGGTGGCGATAATTCTCGCCGGCGGCCTGCTTGTGGCCGAAGGGCTGCGCCGACTTCGCCATCAAATCGGCGGCGGGTTTTTCGAAGTCATAGTCGGTGTGGGCATAGGCGCCGGGGCGCACCGCGCTGCCTGGAATCCAGTCGGTGATGTACTCGACGTCGCGGCGCGAGCCCTGCCCTTCGAACTGATAGAGCACCGTCTCATAGCCCGGCGCTGGCTTCAGCTTGCTCATGGCGTCGGCCAGGATCAGCGTGTGCTCGCCCTCGGCATGCTCGAAGAAGTACATTATGCCTTCGTGCTCGAGCAGCCGCTGCACGAAATCGAGGTCGCTCTCGTCATATTGCACGCAATATTCGCGCGGCGGACAGGAGCCTTGCAAGCGCTTTTCGAACTTGGCGATGCCGCCATATTTAGAGAAAATCTCCTCCACGATCTCGACGGCGGTCTTGTCCTGGAAAATGCGGCAGTCGGTGGTATTGCCGAGGAACCACAGCCACGGCCTGACGACCGCCTCATAGTGAGCCAGCCGATCTTCGATGCGGGTAAGGCGAAACTCGGCGATGAGGCCGCTGAACCAGCGCTTGGGGTCGGCCTCGCCTTCGATCGAAACGGCGCCGCCCAGCATCTTCAGCGGGTCGATATCGGCATTGGTCGAAACAAATCCAACGGTGTAGGCAAGGCAGCGGCTGATCTCGTCGCGGCCGACGAGATGCGTGAAAGTCAACAGTTCGGCGCCGACCGGCGTCTGCACAAGCGCGGCGCGTTGTTCACTCGGCATGGGTCGTGCCCCTCCTGAGCGCTAGTGTGGCAGGTTCGAAGCCCTTCTTGTGTTAACGACCTCACGTTCAGGGACATTTCGCAACTTGCCACCCAAGCCATGTTGAGCCTACCACATGTTCTATGGCAGACCAAAGAGGACAAGCGGCAGGCCGTTGCTGTTTGCGCCGCTTTCGCCAGTGTGAAACGCCGCTCTCCCGCTGTGCCCGCAAGCTGCTAGACTGTGGCACATCGGATCAATGGAAACGGCAGCGGTCGACGGTCCATAGCGCATGTTCATCAGTCTGCAGATCAGCAATGTCGATGTCCTGCCTGCCGGGCTGCCGCCCGGCTACGCATCGCGCGACCGCGGCTTCGAGATCGGGCGGGAGAACTGCGCCTGGACCTTGCCCGATCCGGACAAGTTCATCTCCGGCCGACATTGCGAAATCCGCTACGAAGGCGGCGCCTTTTTTCTCCACGACGTCTCGCGCAACGGCACATTCGTCAACGGGTCGAGCCAGCGCCTGACCGGCCCGCATCGGTTGGCGCAAGGTGACCGGCTCCGGATCGGCCGCTATATCGTCTCGGTGTCGATCGATGACGGGAACCCAGCCTTCGGTGGCCATGGTTCGACGCAACGGCAGATGCCCGTTGCCGGATCCTTTCCAGACCATGTCGCATCGCCACGGTCACCGACCGCGCCACCCGCTTCGGTCTCCAGCCGGCCGCAGCAAGCCGACGAGATCCTGCGCGCGATTGCCGCCGGCGCCGGCATTCCGCCAGAGGTGCTTTTGCTGCGCCAACCGCAGGAGGTAGCCGGCGAGATCGGCGCGGTGCTGCGCATCGTCGTCGACGAGCTGGTGTTGCTGTTGAAGGCGCGCGCCGCTGCAAAAGTCCTGGCCAAGACCAGCGACCGGACCATGATCAATTCCGCCGACAACAATCCGCTAAAGTTCGTGCCCGGGACAGACGAAATCCTCGACATCATGTTCGCGCGGCGCAGGGCCGGCTATCTCGATGCCAGGCACAGCATCGAAGACGCTTTCCACGACCTCAAAACACATGAATTCGCCACCTTCGCCGCCATGCAGGCAGCGCTGTCGCGGTTGCTTGACGATCTGTCGCCCGAGG
This sequence comes from Mesorhizobium sp. M1143, assembly GCF_040318435.1. NCBI lineage: Bacteria > Pseudomonadati > Pseudomonadota > Alphaproteobacteria > Hyphomicrobiales > Phyllobacteriaceae > Mesorhizobium > Mesorhizobium sp. M1143. Next base: position 73,510 of record NZ_JAMYMJ010000013.1, read on the forward strand.
CGATTGCGAAAAAACTGCCGCCATCCTCCTTTGCCTCGAAGAAAACGCGCGCCTGGGACGCGCTGGTCGCGACCTGGCGGGCCAAGGAGGAAGCGCACGAGAACGGCATGCTGGACATATTCCTCACCTATTTCAGTGAAGCCTATGCCAAGGCCGCCAAACAGAAGACCGGCAAGGGCTAAGCCCGCGCACCGCTGAAGACACCGTGAAGGCGACCCGAGCACGGGCCGGCCACCAAAATTGCGCCGGGTTTCCATCGCAACCTTCTGAGACTACGATCACATACGACGATTGAGCACGCGGGTACGGTTGGTCGACCTCGGGGGTCTGCGGCACATGTCATGTCACGGCGAGATAGCGTCCTGCGGTCCGCGTTTGCGCGGACATGGCGCTGTGCGTCGCGGCGCGCGGGCGTAGAGGCAGGGATCGGCGATGAGCTCGAAGGATGATCCTTTCGATCCGACCGGCAAAACCGTCATCCGCCCCAGCCGCCCCAATCCCGGCCGCAAGCAAAAGACGGTTCTCGCCCGCGATGCGCCGGCCCCCGGCAGTACGGTGATCGCCCCTGCCAGCGTCCCGGAACCCACGGTTTTCGATCCCAACGCCGGCCGCCAGCCGCCGTCCGACGTCACGGGGACGGTGATCTATCAGGGAACGCCATTCGCCAACGCGCCGGCCGATCCGCCCGTTCACGGCTCAGCCGGGACGGCGGGGAAAACGCCATGGGATGCGCTGCTCGGCGCCAGCGATGCCGTCGATTATGGCGCGGCCAACCCGATCGTCGCTGCCGCGGCGCCCTTGCTGATACTGCTTGGGCATCTGCGGCTGATGGCTGTCGAAAGACCGGCCGAGCCGCTGGCGCAGCATGTCGCCGGCCTGATCGAGGATTTCGACCGCAAGATCGCCAGGACCGATACCTCGGAAGAGGATGCGCGCATCGCCAGCTATGTGCTTTGCGAAACCGCCGACGATATCGTCGCCAATCTGCCCGGTTCCAGCCGGGATGCGTGGGCGCAGCACGCCATGCTGCAGCGCTTCTTCCAGGTCAAACCCACCGGCGCCGGTTTTTTCCAGGCGCTGAACACGGTGCTGGCGACGCCGGAACCTCATCGTAATCTCATCGAGCTGATGCATGTCTGCCTGTCGCTTGGCTTCGAAGGCCAGTATCGCGGCCAGCCGCGCGAGAGCCTCGAACGGGTCCGCCGCGACGTCTACGAGACATCAGCCTATTTCCGCGTCCTCGGTGACGACGACATCTCGCCGCGCTGGCAAGGCTTGTCGGTCACATCGGCGCAAGGCTCCAGGCGGGTTCCGCTCTGGGCCATAGCCGCTGCAACCGCGGCAGTTTTGACCGCAGCCTTTTTCACGCTGCGCGTGCTCATCACCAATGATGGCGAGGCTGTTGCCGGCGAGTTGCTGGCGCTCAATCCGGCGACGCCGGTCACCATCGAGCGCACCGGTTTCGTGCCGCTGACCGAGGAGGTGAAAGTCGTCGCAGCGCCAACGACGATTGCGCAGGTCGATCGCATCCGCACTGCCTTGGCCAAGGAGATCGAAGGCGGCGGCGTCAGCGTCGGCACCAAGGGTGATTTCATCATCGTGGAAATCAGCAACGCCCTGCTGTTCCAGTCGGGACGAGCCGAGGTCAAGCCGGAGTTCGAGCCGGTGGCCGCCAGCATCGCGGCGGCTCTCGACGCGGAGCGCGGGCCGATCCGGATCGTCGGCCACACCGACAACGTCAAACCGAAGAAGACCAGCGCCTTCAAATCGAATTTCGACCTCTCCGTCGCACGTGCCCAGTCAGTGGAAAAGATGATCGCAGCGCATTTCAGCGATCCGTCGCGGACAAAGGTCGAGGGCAAGGGCGAGGACGAGCCCATCGCCGACAATGCAACGCCGGACGGCCGCGCCAAAAACCGCCGTGTCGATGTAATGATCCCGCGGGAGGAGGTGCTGTGACCGGCTGGCTGCTGCGCATCTTCAGCGCGCTCGCGCTCGCCGGCTTTGCCGCCGCGGTCTGGTACGCCGGCCCGTTAATCCGCTTTGCCGGCGCCCGGCCGTTGGATCCCATCTGGCTGCGGGCAGCGATCATCGGCATCGTCGTCGGAACGGTGGCGATCATCTATGCAATCCGGTTCTGGCGCAGGCGCAAGGCGCAGAAGGCGCTGGAGGCCGCCATGGCCAGCGCCGAGGATGACGGCAGCGATGCAAAGGTGCTGGAAGCTCGCATGAACGAAGCAGTCGCGACGCTCAGGCAGTCGAGCGGCAAGCGCAACTTCCTCTACGACGTCCCCTGGTACATCGTCATCGGCCCGCCGGGCGCCGGCAAGACCACCGCGCTGGTCAATTCCGGCCTGAACTTTCCGCTTGCCGGGTCGGGCCAGGCGCAGCCGGTGGCGGGTGTCGGCGGTACGCGCAATTGCGACTGGTGGTTCACCGACGAGGCGGTGCTGATCGACACGGCCGGGCGCTACACGACGCAGGATTCCCATGCACGGACCGACAGCAAAAGCTGGCTGGCGTTCCTGTCGCTGCTCAAGCGGCACCGGACGCGTCAGCCGATCAATGGCGTCATCCTGGCGATCAGCCTTGCCGATCTGATGGCGGACGGAGAGCAGGCGGCCCGTGTCGCCGAGATCCGCAGCCGCCTGCAGGAAATCCACGAGGTCCTGAAGGTCCGCTTTCCCGTCTACGTGCTGTTCACCAAGGCCGACCTGGTCTCCGGATTCATGGAATATTTCGGCGGTTTCGACGAAGCACGCCGGCGCAAGGTGTGGGGCGCGACCTTCCAGACCGCCGAGCGCGGCCTGAACATGGTCGCAGAAGCGCCAGCCGAATTCGACGCGCTGGTGAAGCGCCTGACCGAAGAGATGAGCGAGCGGCTGCAGGCGGAGACCGATCCGGTCGCGCGCATCGCCATTTTCGGCTTCGCCGCGCAGCTCGGTGCGCTGAAAGGCCGGATCGTGAATTTCCTCGAGGGCGTTTTCGAGCCGACGCGCAAGCAGCTGAACGCCCCCCTGCGCGGCCTGTATTTTTCTTCCGGCACGCAGGAAGGCACGCCGATCGACCAGTTGCTGGGCAGCATAGGCCGCAGTTTCGGCAGGAATGCCCAGGCGCATCTTTCCGGCACCGGCAAAAGCTTCTTCCTGCACGATCTGTTGAGCCGCGTCATTTTCGCCGAGTCCGGCTGGGTGTCCCATGACAGGGCGGCCGACAGGCGCGTTGCGATCGCCCGCTACGCCGGCCTGACAGCGATCGCGGCCATAGCGATCGCCGCGCTTGGCGTTCTCGGCCTGAGCTTTACGACCAACAAATCGCTGGTCGCCGCGACCGGCCAGGCGGCAGGCCAATACCGCGCGACAGCCGCGCCGCTGCTGGCCAGCACGACGGTGTCGGATGCCGACCTCGAAACCGTCATCGGCGCGCTCGATGCGCTGCGCGGCCTGCCGGCCGGCTACGATACGAGAGACCAGCCCACCCCGGCCACGGCGACGTTCGGCCTCAGCCAGCGTGAGCGTATCCTTTCGGCCTCCGAGACCGCCTACCGGCAGGGGCTGGAGCGGATGTTCCGCTCGCGCCTGCTGTTCCAGCTCGAACGCACGATCGAGGCCAGGATGGCCGATCCGATGGCGCTGTACGAGCCGTTGAAGATTTACCTGATGCTGGGCGGCAAGGCGCCGAAAGTGGATGACGAGCTGGTCGTCACCTGGCTGAAGCGGGACTGGGAACAGAACCGCTATCCCGGCGCCCACAATCGCGACGGCCGGGCGCAACTGGAGAAGCATTTGCGCGCCATGCTGGCGCTCGACGATGACCAGGATCCCTCGTTCGAACTCAACCGCGCGCTGGTCGAATCCGCCCAGCGCTCGCTCGGCCGCATGAGCCTTGCCGATCACGCCACCGCGCTCATCCAGTCGGCCACCTATGCGGCGGCGCTGGACGATTTTTCGGTGTCATCGCAAGCCGGCGCGGAGGCGCCGATGCTGTTCGAGCGCAATGACGGAAACGATCTCGCCGGCCTTCGCGTCCCCGGTCTCTACACCCATGCCGGCTTCGACTTCTATCTGGCGCAACTTGCCAGGAGCGCGCAGGCGCTGGTCGACGATCAATGGGTGATCGGCTCGAGCGGCGAGCAAGGCGGTTTCGACCAGGAATTGCTCAAGCTCGGCCCGGAGCTGCTCGATCGCTATGGCAAGAGTTTTGCGGCGGCGTGGAACGAGGTGCTCGACAGGTTGAAGTTCAAGGCAATGGCCGCCGACAAACCGCAATATCTGGCGCTGTCCGCAGCGGGATCACCGAGTTCGCCGCTGATGCAGCTGTTCGAGGCGATCGCGCGCGAAACAGCTTTGACGCAAGAGCGCAATCCGGCTGCGCCGTCTCAAGACAGCGACCAGGAAATCGCCGCGCGCGCCAAGGGCCTCGCCCGCATCGGCATCGAGATTGCGGCGCGCAAATCGCAGAGCAGGGCCGGGACCGCCTTTGTCAGCACCCAAAACCAGGATCCCGGCGCCAACATCGAAGCCCAGTTCCGGTCTTTCCAGGCTTTGGTGGCCGGGGCGCCGGGGCAGCGGCCGCTCGACGCCCTGACCCAGAATTTCCGCGAAATTTATCAGAGCGTGCGGCTGGCCGCCGATGTCCCCGCCCAGACGGACCAGGCCAACGCCAATCTGCAGCTGCAGATATCGACTCTACGCGCCAACGCCTCGCGGCTGCCGAAGGCGCTGGCCAGGATGGTGAGCGCGGCGGCGGACGATTTCGAGGGCACCGTCGCCGAAACATCGACCACGCATCTCAACGAGATGCTGGAGGAGACCGTCGGCCGTCCGTGCGAAGAGATGATTGCCGGGCGCTTTCCATTCGCCCCCGCCGGTACCGACGATGTCGCCATGGCGGATTTTGCCAGATTGTTTTCTCCAGGCGGGGTTCTCGACCGGTTCTTCGCGCAGAACCTGGCGTCGCTGGTCGACATGAGCGGCCAGGACTGGGACTGGAAGCAGGACACCAGGTTCGGCCGCAATCTGGCGAAATCGACGCTGAAGAACTTTCAGCTCGCGGCACAAATCCGCGCGGCTTTCTTTCCGCTCGGCGGGCCGGTGCCGTCGATCAACATCACCTTCACGCCGCTGTCGCTGCATGGCGATGCCGACATGGCGCTGCTCAATATCGACGGCCAGGTGCTGCAGGCCACCCAGGCCGGCAACACGCCGGGACTGATTCCGTGGCCGGGCAAGACCGGTTCGGCCAGTCTCAGCCTGACGCCGGAGCTGCCCGGCCGCGAGTCCGCAATCAAGTTCGACGGTCCCTGGGCTTTGAAACGATTGCTGGACAAGGGGCAGGTCACCGCCAATGGCGATAGTCTCGAAGCGCATTTCGTCATCGGCGGACGGGATGTCGCCTACACGATCAAGACCGGGGAGGACGGCAACCCATTCACGCTGCCGGCGCTTTCCGCGTTCAGCTGTCCGAAGGCTTTCTGATGGGGAATTGCATGGCAGGACCAGCGATTGCAGGACGCAGAGACAGCGGCGGTACCACACGGTCCGTCATCAGCGGCTTAGATTTCGATACTCTAATGAATGGGGCTGTGGCAGACTGGCCAGGCACGTCAGCCAAGGCGTTGCGGAGCGTAGGCAAGTGAACGATGCCGCCTTTGAGAGCTACGGCGTGAGCCACAAGGGCTGCGTGCGCGACCACAATGAGGACAGCTTCCTGGTCGAGCCGCGGATCGGCCTCTGGGTGGTGGCCGACGGCATGGGCGGGCACGAGGCCGGAGAAGTCGCTTCGGCAAGCATTGTCGAGCATCTGGCGACGATCGGCATCGCCAGTTCGGCGCCGGATCTGCGCGCCCGCTTTGAGGATCGGCTGAACCGGGCGCATGCCGAGATCCGCCGGATTTCGCGCTCACGCGGCGTGACCATCGGCTCCACCGTTGCCGCACTGCTGGCCATGGACGGCAGGTTCGCCTGCCTGTGGTCGGGCGACAGCCGCGTCTATCTCGTGCGCAACGCCGCGATCTCGCAGATTTCGCGCGACCACACCGAGGTCCAGGAACTGCTCGACAGCGGCGCGATCAGCGCGGCCGAAGCGGAGAACTGGCCGCGCCGCAACGTCATCACCCGCGCCATCGGCGTCAACGACGAAATCGCCATCGACTTCCAGCAGGGAGAGACCCTTGCCGGCGACATTTTCATCCTCAGCACGGACGGCCTGACGGCGCATGTCAGTGACGCGGAGATTGCGGCTGCAGTGCTCTCGGCAGCGCCGCAGGCTGCCTGCGAAAAGCTGCTTTCCATGGTGCTTGAGCGCGGCGGCACGGACAACGTCACCATCGTTCTGGTCAAGATCAGAGACAAAGGCAATGGCCTGTCCCGAGCAGAAGGCCGCGACCGATGAGCTCCGACGACAAGACCCGGCTATTGCCCAACATGGCGGATACCAGCGTCGGCACGCAGCTCAGCGGCATCTACGAGCTCGACGAACGCATCGCGTCGGGCGGCATGGGCGAAGTCTATCGCGGCCACAACATCCAGACCGGCGATCATGTCGCGATCAAGATCGTGCTGCCGGAATTCGCCCGCGATCAGACGATCCTGTCGCTGTTTCGCAAGGAAGCCTCGATCCTCAACCATCTGTCGCATGACGCGGTCGTGCGCTACCACGTCTTCACCATAGATCCCGGCATCGGGCGGCCCTATCTGGCGATGGAATTCGTCGACGGCCAGTCGCTGTACGACGTCATGCGCGGCGGGGCGATGGCGACTCCGGATGTGCGCAAACTGTGCCACCGGCTAGCCTCGGGCCTGAGCGCCGTGCACCAGGCCGGCGCCATCCACCGCGATCTGTCGCCCGACAACATCATCCTGCCGGGCGGCCGGGTCGAGCGGGCAAAGATCATCGATTTCGGCATTGCGCGATCGGCCGCGGTCGGTGGCGAGACGCTGATCGGCGGCAAGTTTGCCGGAAAATACAATTACGTCTCCCCCGAGCAACTCGGGCTCTATGGCGGCGAGGTCAGCGAACAGTCCGACATCTACAGCCTGGGGCTGGTGCTGGCGGCGGCGCTGCGCGGCAAGCCGATCGATATGGGCGGCTCGCAATACGAGATCGTCGAAAAACGGCGGACCGTCCCTGATCTCTCCGGCATCGATGCCGATTTCAGGGACATTGTCGAAGCGATGCTGCAGCCTGACCCGGATGATCGACCGGCCAGCATGGCCGAAATCGCCCGGTTGACGCGCGACGACAGCGACGCGACCTTGCCGCCGGCATCGCTCGCGCCCCGGCCCGGTCTGCCGCGAACCGGGCAGACCGCAGGGCCTGTCTCGAAGGTCGGGGACTCGCCGGCCCAAGGCTTCGGTTCGGCCCCGCCAAGCGGCACGGCGGAGCCGTCTTTCGTGCCGCACGTGCGCCCGGCGCACCTGTCGCACCCGAAACCGGCTGCTGAAACTCCCAAGCGAGCAAGCACACCACCGAAGCGTGCTACTACAGGCAGAAATCTGACGATCGCGGTGCTGTCGGCGGTGGCCGTGGTATCGCTTGGAGGGCTCTATGCATCGGGTATCGTGGGATTCGGAGACCGGCCTCGCGTCACCGACACCGGCAAGCCGCTCCAACCCGAACTGACAAAGCCGATCGTCGCTGACAAGCCCGTTTCGGACACTGCGCCGGTCGAGAAGACGGTGCCAAAGCCGCAACCAGCGGAGACTCCGGCTGAAGATCAGGCCAAAGCGCCGGTCGAGCCGCAGCCGACGCCGCCAGTCGCGTCGAGCGCCACGGCCCCGCTGCCGGCCGCACCAACCGACAAGACCGTCGCGCTGCAACCGCCATCCGGCCCGTCACAGTCCGATGCCGCGAAGAACCCCGAGCCTGTCAGTCCGCCGGTAGAGCCCACGGCGACAGCGCCCGCCCCGCAAACACCTGAACCGCCGGCCGAGGCCCCCAAACCCCCAGCACCCACGCCTGAACCCACCGCGCAGGCGCCCAAGCCGGACACGCAGGCGCCTGAACCGACCGCGGAGCCTAAGCCGAGCCAGCCCGATATCGCCAGCGGTGAGCAGGCCGACAAGCCGGCAGAGCCCGACATTGCCATGAACGTGCCCAAGCCGGAGGTGCCGCCACCGGCCGATGCGGCCGCGGAGCGGGTCACCTGGGTACGCGCCTTCAATGGTGGTGATTGTTTTTTTGCGACGGTGACGTCGGTCGCCGACAAGGGTGTCGCGATCGAGGGCTTCGGCACGTCGGTGCCACCCTTCGAACAGTTGCTTGGGGAATTCCAGGCGAAGTTCCATGTCGAGCCGGATATCAGCGTCCGCCTTATCCAGCCCCCGCAATGCGGGATCACCGGCTTCCTGCGTTTCATGGGCGCGAGCACGGCCGACAGGCCGCAGCTTGTCCTCGACCAGACATCGGTGCCGGACGGCTCGCCGATCGACGGCACGCTGATGACGCATGGCGGGCTGGTGTCGAGCGTGTTCCTGATCGACCACAGGGGCATCGCGTTCAACCTCGACGATCATGTTGTCGTACAAGCCGACAAGGCGACCTTCTCGATCCCGATCGGGCTCGGCGCCGCCGACAAGGCGGCAGGCAAGGCGTTGCCGCAGATCATCATGGTGATCACCGGGCCGCAGGACATAAAGGCGGCGGACTTCACAACGCCGACGCCGGCCTCGGTGCTGTTGCCCAGGATCCTCGACGAGATCGGCGCCAGGAGTTCGGCATTTTCGGCGACCGCCAAATACTTCCGCCTCGGCGGCTAGCACCGACGCCGATGCAACGCCGTCGCCGAGATCCCGTCCTGCTTGCCCGGAACGTGCGCGTGAAGCTCGCCGCGAGCGCGGTCGCGACGCTGTTGCTGGCGCTTCTTTCCACCGGGCATGCGCGCGCCGAATTCACCGTCTGCAACCAGACGCTCGACGTCGTCAATCTTGCCGTCGGTCAGAAGGTCGACGATGCCGACCAGACCGATGGCTGGTGGACCATCGGCGCCAATCAATGCGTCAACGTCATTCGCGAGGAGCTGACCAACCGCTACATCTACATCTACGCGACGGATGTCTTCGGCCACGCCATTCTGGCAGGCTCCACCGACATGTGCATCGAGCGGCGGCGGTTCTCGATCCGCGGCATCGATGAATGCTGGCAGCGCGGCCATATCGCGGCGAAGTTTCTCGAAGTCGACACGCAGGAACAGGTGCGCTGGACCTTCTTCCTGACCGGAAGCGCACCGTGACGCACAGCATCGACACCAGCTTCAAGGCAAAGAAGCAGGCGCGCGCCGCGCTACGCAGGCGCAGGATCTGGCTCGGGCTGGCGGCTGGCCTGGCGACAATCGTCCTCGCCGCGATTGCCACCGGCTTCTATCTTACCGCCGACTACTGGTCGTTCCGCGACGAGGACGAGGAACTGCATGCCGTCGAAGACTCGGACGACGTGCCGGCCGACGCATCGGTCTACGTGCCGGCCATCATCGACCTTGCCGGCGACCCGATGTGGATCACACTGGCGCCGGAGGCGGGCGTCGCCAAGAGCCGCGGGATGCCGCGCCCGACGGAGCTCGACCAGGCCGGCATCTCCCCTCAGATCATGGTTCTCTCCGACGTGATGCTGAGCGCCAGCGAAAAATTCATGACGACGATCCCCTCGACGCAGGAGGATTTCGCCTTCTTCCAGGCGCAGCGGAAGACCGCGGTCGCGCCACCCGCCGAACCCAACGATCCGCAGAATGACCTGCAGAACGATCTTCAACCATCGCCCGGCGCGGACGGGGCTCCGGCGGCCTCCGGCCCAGCTCCTGACCCGCAGGCTGCTCCGGGTGCATCGGCGGCGGCCGATGACCCCGAGGCCGGCTGGGGCGAGACCATCGATGAGGGCGAAGCAGCACTCCCCGCCTTTCAGAAGACAGCGGTCGAAAACAACACCAGCGTTGCCAACGTCAGCTCGGAATATCAGCGCTTCGAGGCGACCGAGGACATTTTCGTGAAAATCCTCAACGACCGCAGCCTGGACAGCGTGGCGCTCGATGCGCATTTTTCCGCCGACGACGCAAAGCTTGCCGGCGAGGCGCTGAAGGCGCTGTTCGACAAGGACGGCCTGCAGCCTGGTTATGTCGTGGCGATGCGCGGCTTTAGGCCGACGCGCGAGACCACGACGATGTCGCTGATGCAGGTCTCGATCTACGCCAGGAACGTCTTTGTCGGCACGCTGACACGCAACGCGGCCGGTGCCTTCGTGTCGGGCGTCGACCCGTGGGTGCGCGAGGACCTGTTCAATTATTCGGGCGCCGAGACCGAAGGCACGCAGAAACGGCAATACCGCCTGCTCGACGCGATCTATTCGACGGCGGCCCGCAACAATGTGCCGAGCGGCATCATTGGCGAAGCCATCATGTATCTGTCGCGGGGACAGGATCTGGATGCTTTCGCCAGCGAGGACCAGCGTCTTGTGCTGATCTATTCGCAGACGCCGCGCGGCAAGAACGAGACCGACGGACGGGTGCTCTATGTCGGTATCCAAGGCACGCAAAAGAGCTTGGATTGTTTCGTTTTCCAGCAGAGCGACGGCCAGTTTTCCTGCGTCTCGGGCGATGACCAGGTGCGCTCGCTGACGGTGGCCAACGGCATGGTGACGCCGGTCAACGGTGTCATGACGTCGACCTTCGGGCCGCGCAAGCATCCGATCCTGGGCGTTGTTCGCATCCATAAGGGCGTCGACTGGGCAGCACCCGTGGGGACGCCGATCGCCGCAGCCTTCGACGGCGAGATCATCTTCCAGGGCGACGGCGGCGGCTACGGCAATGTGGTCAAAATCGCCCATGGCGGCGGCCGCGAGACGCGCTACGCGCATATGTCGAAATTCGCCATTGCCAGCGGTGTCGGCACCAAGGTGAAGGCCGGCGACATCATCGGCTATATCGGCACCACCGGCCTGTCGACCGGGCCACATTTGCATTTCGAACTCTATCAGAGCGGTCAGGCGATCGATCCGCTCGGAACAGTGACCGCTGCAATCGCCGTCACTTCCAGCGATCCCGCCGTCGAAACGCTGACCGACCGTATCGTCCACGTCGAATCGGGCGGTAGCGCGCGGGCCAAGAACCCGCTGTCTTCGGCAACAGGCGCCGGCCAGTTCATATCCAAGACCTGGATCCGGATGATGAACACCTATCGTCCCGAACTGGCGCGCTCGCTGTCGACCGCAGACCTGCTCGCTTTGCGCTACGACGCCACCATCTCGCGTGAGATGGTGCGCAATCTGGCGCGCGAGGGCGAAGCCTATCTCAAGGCGCGCGGCCATCAGATTACCGCCGGCCGGCTCTATCTCTGCCATTTCCTCGGCATGGAAGGCGCACATCAGGTGCTGGCGTCGCCGGGATCGGCGCAGTTGAGCGCCGTGCTCGGCTCGTCCGTTATCCAGGCCAACCCGTTTCTTGCCGGCAAGACCGCCAGCTACGTCGTCGACTGGGCGGAACGGAAGATGGGCCGCAAATTGCCGACGCCCGCCACCACCGATGCGGGCCAGCAGACGACGACGGAAGTCCGCCAGACATCGCCGGAGTTCGAAAAATACAAGCAGGCGATAACGGCACTGGTCGGCTCGATCCAAAATACTCTTGAGCCGGGCTAGAGCTGGCAGTTCGCCCCGGCTTTCGCCAAGCCGATTGGTTCTGAGGCCGGCGAATGGTATGTTTGCGGATATTTGGGAAGGTTTTTGGGTCCTTGTGAACCAAAACTGTGGCTGGGATCACATACGCCCAACAGCCATTTTGGCAGAAGCGATACAGTCGCTGGTGAAATTTAGCATGCGCAGCCATCAATAACGCGCCCCATTGGGGCGGAGGGCCGATCCCATGAAAGCGTTTGCCGTCCTTTTGAGCGGATTTTTTCTGTTAATGCCGACCGCGCTTGGCACCGGCCAGGCGGCGGCGCCGGATGCCGGTGGCGTCAAACGCGTCGCGCTGGTCATCGGCAACAGCAAATACGTCCATGCCGTCGAATTGCCCAATCCGGCCAATGACGCGCATCTCATCGCATCGACGCTGCGCAATGCCGGCTTCGAGGTGATCGAGGGCGTCGACCAGGACAATGCCGGCATGCACAGCCTGATCAGCAAATTCACCGAGCAGTCCTACGATGCCGACCTCGCCGTCATTTTCTATGCCGGCCACGGCATGCAGGTCGACGGCAAGAACTTTTTGATCCCGGTCGACGCCGAACTGACGTCACCTGCCTATCTCAAGACCCGCACCGTCCAGATCGACGACTTCATGGCCGCATTGCCACCCGACCCGGCGGTCGGCGTCATCATCCTCGATGCCTGCCGCGACAATCCGCTGGCACGCACACTGGCGGCCGCGATGCCGAAGACCCGCTCCACCGCGCTGGGCACCGGCCTGGCGCCGATCGACCCTAAATCAGAGGGCGTCGGCACCGGCGGCATCCTGATTGCCTATGCCACCGACCCGGGCGCCATCGCCTTTGACGGCAACGGCGTCGACAGCCCCTACTCGACCGCGCTCGCCAGGCACCTGACCGAACCCGGCGTCGAGATCCAGAGTGCGCTGACGCGGGTGCGCGGCGAAGTGGCCGAGACCACGCAAGGCCGCCAGCGGCCATGGCACAACGCATCGCTGGGCCGCGAGGTCTTCCTTGGCAAACCGGCCGCCCAAGCCGCGCCGATGGTAAAACCGGCCGCCGATGACGCGAACGCCGCGACAGCGCCCGTCCCTGCCCCCGTCACCAGCGAACCGCCTTCGTGGGAAGTCGAGCAGCGGCTTTGGGACGAGGCCTCGAAGCGCAACACCGCGCCATTCTACGAAGCCTATCTCGAACAGTTCCCGAATGGCCGCTTCGCCACGGTGGCGCGGCTCAACATCGATGCGCTGAACGATCCGAAAGCCCAGGAACGGGAAGTCGCCGCGCTTGCTGCCGAAGAAGCGAACTCGGGTTCTGCCGTGCGCACATCGGTAGGCATTTCGGACGACATGAAGAAGGTGCTGGGCACCGAGGCGACGGAGAACGCGATCGGTCTCGATCGCCAGGGCCGCATCGACCTGCAATTGCGCGTCGAGGCGCTGGGCAACGAGCTTGGCCGCGTCGACGGAAATATCGGCGCCAAGACCCGGCAAGCGATCGGCGACTGGCAAGAGGGGAACGGGCTGCCTCCGACCACTTTCCTGACGCGCGAGCAACTGGCGTTCCTGGTTATCCAGACGGATCCGATGATGGAGGCCGTGCGTGCCAAGCATGAGGCCGACCAGGCCGGCGTGGACAAGCCGAAAAAACAGGTGGTGCAGAAGGCCCGCACGCTGAAGCCGGTGGCGGAAAAGCCACGCAAGAAGCAGTACGCCCAGAAGCCGCGCCGACAACAGCAGTTCGTGCAGAAAAGGCGCAACCGGGAGGTCGTGCGCGAGGATGAGCCGCCGCCGCGGGACAACAATGATTTCCTGACCAAGGCGCTGATCTTCGGCACCGGCGTAGCGGTCGGCGGCGTGCTCAAGAACTGATCGATCATGTCAAACAATAAAAACGCCGCGTGTCCGTTGGACGCGCGGCGTTGTGTTTGACGACGGCCGGAAGACGCAGCCGGCGAAGCTACTGCGCCTTGATCCGCATCTCGACCCGCCGGTTGACGGGATCGTAGGGATCGGGATTGCGTGGATTGGCCTCGCCGAGACCGACCGCCTTGATGCGGGTGGATTCGATGCCGTTGGATTCGAGGAAGGCGGTGACCGATTGCGCCCTGCGCTGCGACAGCCCCTCATTGTAGGTCGCCGAGCCGGATGCGTCGGTATAGCCTTCGACGACGAAGGACAGCTTGCTCAGCCGATCGTCCTTCAGCGCCTTGGCGAATTCGTCGAGTTCGCTGCGCGCCTTGGCGTCGAGCTCGGACGAATCCAGGCTGAAATTGATCAGCATATCGAGGCCGGTCTTCTCCGGAGGCTTTTCTTTCTGGCCGGTCTTGCTCTTGCACTCGTCCTCGGTGCCGACACAAATCCCGCGTGCCGCGCCGTGATCGATCGTGCCGGCAAAGAACTTCACAATGTCTTCCGATTTCTGAAGTGGGTCGGCATAGACGTGGGTCGAGAAAAGCACGGTCGCCAATGCCAAGACTGAAATGTGCCGCTGCATAACGGTTACTCCCGTTTCGAGCATCCGATTTTCACTCAGGCCCGATCCATGGATCCGGGCCAACTCTTCCTGTTCGACAATGATCTGTCGAGATCACGGTCGGCTGTGGAATATACCAAACCGTGAGGCGTTTGTCTGTGAACAACGTCATGGACATGTGGTGGTCGACAGACTTGACCCGCGCCTCGCAGACGGGTTGAGTGAGGGCTTGGGGAGGATAACAGCAGCGATGGTCAACGGGCTTCGATTCCAGACCGCACGCGATCTCTTCGCCGCGACCACGGCTGTCGCCCGGGACATGACGGCCGTTCCGACCGACCAACCCTCGCTCGAGTTCTGCCGCCGGCTGATGGCCGGGCGCATCCCCGAGGAAGCGATTACCTTTTGCGCCTATCTCCTGCCTGACCGGGCCGCAATCTGGTGGGGCCATGAGTGCCTGGGGCATCTGACCGAGCTGCTCGAAGAGCAGGACCTCGCAACGCTGGCACTGATCCAGGAGTGGGTCGGCGACCCCAACAATGCAAGCCGCCGGGAGGCTGTCGCCGGGGCGGCGATGACGCAGCAGCACACGCCTGCCGGCTGGATCGCGCTCGCGGCGCAACGGCATATCAATGGCCTGGCGGCGCAGGCCAACGGGTCGAGGCTGCGGCCGCTGCCGGCTGCGCATGCCGTCAATGCCGGCATACTGGCCGGACTGGCGCGGGTTGCGGTGGCGGACCGTTTCTCCGTGCTCACCGCCTTTGTCGAGATGGGCATCCATCTGGCCGAAACCGAGGCGCTGCGCCGAGCCTGATTGCTCTGGATCGTGATGAGATTTCATTGAAATCTGATCCAACCCATTGTTGGCGGTCTCATTTGCAGCCGTTTTGCGCCCATTTGCCGAGTGCCACCTTGAAGCGCGTGCCCAGCGGGTGTTGCAGGCGCAACACCGAGACATCATTGGTGACGTAGGTCTTGGCCTGGTCGCACAGCCGCTCCTCGGTCCATTGATGACAGTTGCTGCACTGGTTCTCCCAGACGGACTTTTCCAGGCCCTCGACCGGACTGAAGTGCGGCTTGCCCTGGATGAGTTGGGCGATGCTCTTGCCGTCGATCGCCGGGTCGCCGAAATTGACCGGAACGTCGAAAAGGACTGGCGCGTCCGAGCCCAGCTTCGGAATTTCCTCACGCAGCTGTTCCAGCGCCTGCTCGCCGGCGTCCGTACCCGGCGGATTGGCGGCCGCGCCGGTGCGCGCCTGCGTATCGCCTTCGGGCGCAGCCGCGCCGGAATCGCCGACGATCAGCGGCGCCTTGAGATCGACCTTGTGAAGCACGACATCGGTGGTCAGCGAAACGTTGACCCAGGGCTGCTGGCGTCCGGCTGTGGCCTTGAACACATCCGACGTAACCCGGTTCATCGCTTCGGTGATCGAGACGTTGACCTCGCCGATATGGGCAAGCAGCGCCGCCGAAAATGGCGAGTGCTCGCCCGGTCCGTCATAGGCGAGCTGGTTGGGACTGGCAGCGAAGGCGACCAGCGTGCCGGCGCCGCCATTCTCGATCGGTATTTCGGCAAGGCCGCTGCTTGCCGTGCTGTCGCCGCCAGTCTCCTTGGCAAGCACATCGGCGAGCGGGTTGTCGCGGCAGGCGTCGAGGAACACCAGCCTGATGCTGGTCTCGCGCGACATCTGCCGCAGGATGAAGTCCACCTGCACGGCTTCGAAGTCGAGCGAGGTCTCGTCCTCCAGCGCCGCATCGACAGGCAGCAGGTAATTCCTGCCCGAGACCTGCAGGCCATGACCGGCATAGAAGAACAGCGCGATATCGGCGCCACGCACCTGCCGCGCGAATTGCGCGATCTTTTCCTGCGTCTGCGCCTTGGTGAGATCGAGGCCGGAGACGATTTCGAAGCCCAGCCCCTTCAGGCGATCGGACATTGCCTGCGCATCGTTCACCGGATTGGGCAGCACCGGCGCGTTCCGGTAATGGGAATTGCCGAGCACCAGGGCGATGCGGCGTTCGGCACTGGCCGCGGTCATGGTAATGGTCATGGTCAACGCAAGCGCCAGCACGGCGAGGCCGATGCCGCGCATGAAGTTGCCGCAACTTGCAATCATGTCCAAACGCACCGGATTCCTTTTCGGTTGACGGGCCTTCTCAGTTAAGGACCGGCTCAGTTGGAGAGCGGCGTGGCGGAGAACTCGATCCGCCGGTTCAGCGCCTTGTTCTTCGGCGTATCGTTCGGCGCCACCGGCTTTTCCTCGCCATAGCCGGAAGCCGTGATCTGCGCCGATGGAATGCCCGCAGCGATGATCGCGTCGGCGACCGCCTTGGCGCGCCGTTCCGACAGGTTCTTGTTGGCCGTCGGCGAGCCGTCGGAATCGGTATGGCCCGAAACCTCGACCTTCAGTTTCGGACATTTGCCGACGACGCCGACCACCTCGGCCAGCAGCGGGCGGCTCTTTTCATCGAGCCGAGCGCTGGCTGGGCGAAAATAGACGGCGCCGGTGCGCGACAGCACCTCGAACCTGTTCAGGCATTCATCGTCGCTGAAGGACGTCTTGCCTGCATCTGTGGCGACCGGCCCGGCATCGGCTGGGGCTGCGGCCGCGACGGCAGGCGTGGCCGCAGGCTTGGCGCCATCAGCGGCGAAGACGAAGTCGAACGACACCGAAGCCGTCGGGACGATGCTGCTGACATTGGCCGCCTGCTGGAGTTTTTCGATGTTGGGCAACAGGCCGAAATCCTCGACATGCACGGCGACCGGCGCCTCCGAGGCGATCGACACCATGCTGTCGGTGATCATGGTGACCACGACATTGGCCTCAAGGTCCTTGTCGACGCCGTGCAGGCTCAGGCGAAACGGGATATGCGCGCTCATGCGCCGTTTGGTGGCGAGATCGGCAAAAGCGGCGGGATCGACTTTCGCCGTCACTTCCGCCGTCGGGAATTTGAAGGTTTCGAAGAACAGGAAGCGCATGCGGACATTGCGAAGGTCGATACCGGTGTCGACCGAGTTGAGGTCGAACGTGACCTTGGCGGCGCCATCCGATGTCAGCGTGCCCGAGAGGTTCCTGATCTTGTTGGTTTCGACAATGGTGTTCTTCTTCACCGATTGATAGGTGAGCGTCGAATTCGCCGGATCGAGCGTCCAGTTCGGCTTCGCATTCGCCACTTCCGGTGCGAGCAGCAACAGCCCGAATACAGCGGCGACGAGAGCAAGGGCGCCGACGATGCGCCGGCCCTTTGAGAACGGCATTCGTTGCCGAAAAAATCCGCCGACCTCGAACATTGATGCCCCGCCTCAGGACAACAGACCTCAGTTCCGATCACGGCTGTCGAACGCAGTGATGCCAGCGAGCATAGAACATATGATTTGACTTTGCGAGTAGCTCCGCCTGTCTGCCCAAGGGGAGAAGACAGCTCAAAAATCCGTCATCACTGGCAGCTTAACAGGCGTCAAATCCAGAGGCGCCTTGCGCGATCACGAGCGCTTCGGCGGGCCTGTCGAACGCAGAAAAAATGCATTCATAGCCTTGAATATACTACAATATTAGCAACTCCTTGACAATCGACCGAAGCTCTGGTTTCTTGACATATTAAACAAAGTTCGTTGCGTTTTTTACGGACGTGTTCCCATGTCGAGCTTGGTAGTCGCGGACCCGCGGGGGGTGTATCTCGCCGGTCTGGAGTGGGTTTTGCGGAAGGCGGGACACAGCGTTGTCGCAGAATGCCACCACACGATTGAGGTTCTCCCCTTGGTGGAGCGCCACCGGCCCGATCTTGTCATCATAGGGTTGGATGGTGTGGACCGGCAGACGGCCGGCCTTTCCGCAAGGCTGAGAGCCACCAGCAGCCCTTTGGGCATCATCTACATCCTGCAGCCAAACGGCGGATTCGACTTCAACGAAATCCCCAAGCTCGATGCCGACGGCCTGCTGATGGACGGCATCAGCCACAGCTACCTTGTCGAATGCGCCAATGCAGTGGCAGGCGGCCGAAAGTGGGTCGACGACCATATCCTCCAGCATCTGCTGACGCCGAGATCGCTGCCTCAGCGCGCGCCAAAGCTTACTGGACGCGAGACGGAAGTCGCCGGCCTTGTTTCACGCGGCCTGCGCAACAAGATCATCGCGCAGCGGCTGCATGTATCCGAAGGCACGGTGAAGATGCACCTGCATCACGTCTACGAGAAGCTGCGCCTCGGCAGCAGGGCCGAACTCGCCTGGGCGACTTTTGGCGACGGCGCCGACCATCTGGGACCAGGCCACAAAAGCGGGCTTTGATTCCTCCCTTCGGTCAGCTGGCACTGCGTCGACAGGATACCGGCAACAGGCCGGAAACCCACGGCATATCGATCCATCCACCAAACCAACACGGTTGCCCGCGAGCGCCTGTCGCGGCCCGGTCTATCGAAGGATGTATATCGTTCGATCAGGTAGGGGCATTCACCATAACACTATCGAACCGCGAATGGACGCGTGCTCGGCGTCAGCGGCACAATGGAGGATAAAAGACCGCAATTCTGCGCGTCAGCGGATGCCCTGGGGTAGGTGCATCCGGCATCGGGTGGGGGGTGAATACCCTTTTCTCGATGTATTGAAAAAGGGGAGAATCTCCATGGCAATCGACATCACAGCTCATGACATCATCATCGATGAGAGCGCTGGCCTCACGGACAATGATATTGACCCATCCGATCCGCTGTACAGCACCAACACCACGCTGCAATATCTGCTGAATCTTGGCACCGCGCTGGAGGTCGCCTTCAAGGAGGACTTCGTGGTGGCCTCTGCGGACCCAGGGGAGACCATCACCTCGGTCGTTCTCGCCCAGGACTCTTCGGGAACTGCGTTTTCACCCACCGACGGCGCGGTCACCGGCATCCGGACGGTCGATGGCAATTATGTCTGGCTGTTCCAGGACCCGAACAATGCAGACGTCGTGATCGGCGTCATTGGGACCTCTGACCCGACCTCAGTTGGCGAGCCCGATCCATTACTCGATCCCCTCGCCTTCTCGTTTGCGCTGGACGGCGACGCGGACCTGTACCTGGTCCAGTACGTGGCGTTGATGAATCCGGACCCTGACAACGCGGACGTCGATCTAATCGATCTGGATCAGCTAGTCTACGCCTCGGTCACCGGGACCAGCGTCCTGAATTTTAGCTCGCTTGGTGACGCCCCTCCCGGACACAACAAGTGGTATATCCTCGACGCTGACACGGCGAGCACGCAGAAGATCCTGGTCACGGCTCATGACAATGGCGTACAGGCTGAAGTCAATGTCAGCACGCAAGGCCTGGGCGTCTCATCACAAGACGTGCGCTTTGGCCGTGAGCTTCAGATCGACCTGATCAACGGCGGCACCCAGAGCGCCGGCAAGAACTTTACCAATACGCCGACCGCGCCGAACTACACAGATCACATCGAGACCGTCTCCACCGCGGGTTTCTCGATTTCGCAGTCTACTCCGACCCATACCGTGGCTGACATAGAGGTCCACGCCTACAACAATGATGACAACGCGAAAGGCGCCACGTTACCGGGTGATGACAACGATGCGGAAGTCAACATCGCCTCAGTGACTTTCAAGCTGAACGGCGTGGTAACGGATGCCGCCACCCTGGGCATCACGGTTGATTACACCAACCTGGGAGTGATCCTTCACAATGTCGGCGAGGGTGTGACGGTCGATTTCACCGCAGACGCAACCTTTGACCGCTTCACTATCAAGAACATTGACGAGCAAAAAGACTATTTCGATGTCAAGGAAGTGCATTTCGGCACAGATCAGACCAACGTCGCCAGCGCAGAGGTCGGCTCCTTGATCAACTTCGACGATGACGGCCCATCGATCGTGCCGTCCGGCAATGACGTACCGACCCTGGTGGTCGGCGATTCGGACTTCGTTACCGACGACTCGACCAGCTTCGCGGCGCTGTTCACGCCGAACTTTGGCGTCGATGGACCAGCGGCCACCGACGATGTGACCTACACGCTGGATGTACTCGGCGGCGGCAGTAACGTCGCCAGCGGCGTGTTCGATACGCTCAGCGGCCTTGAGGTGCTTCTCAATGTTGTCGGCGGCGACATCGTCGGCACTGCCGGCACGGATGAGGTGTTCCGCATCTCGGTCGATGCCGACGGCAACGTGACCCTCGACCAGTCGCGTGCGGTTGTCCATGGCGATCCAACCGATCCCGTAGAGGCGGACACTCCGGTCATCCTTGCCGCCAACCTGGTGAGCCTGACCGCAACCGCAACCGACGGCGACGGCGACAGCGCGCACACCTCGGTCGACATAGGCGGTGCCTTCACCTTCGAAGACACCGGGCCGGCAATTGCTGTGGAGAACGCAACCGGTGACTACGACAGTGGCGCCCATGGCACCTGGACGCACGACCCAGGCGCCGACGGGTTCAACCTGCTGGGCGTAACGCTGGACGATTATACAATCGACTCCAACCCGACGGTAACGTCGGGCCTATCCCTGACACCGGACGCGGCAGACCCTTACACCTTCACAGGCTCGATCCACGATGACTTCAACGGCGACGGCACGGCTGAAGACGTGGACTTCACACTGACCTTCGATCCGGTCAACGGCACTTACGACCTTGACGTCGACACCCCTCCCGGAACGATCACGACCTTCGACACCACACAGGGTTCGCTGAAGGCGGGCGGTCCGGACGCGGTGCAGACGCTGCAATTCCCGCCGACCGGTCACGACGGTGACGTCATTTTCTTCAGCAATCTGGTGACCGCTCCCCTGGAGAATGGGGCGGGCAGTTTCCCGAACGACATCGAAGACCTGGTCAACAATGACCCTACCGAGGCAACGCTGGAGGGGTATGGTGCCACCAGCCTGATCAACAGCTCATCGAAGATGAACGTGTCGACTTCGGGCATCGGCGTCAACAACAACAACCTCGACGGCAAGAGCGGGGGTACCCCGCTGTTCGCCGGCACCTCAATCACCTCGGGCGACGAGAGCTTCGTGGTCAATCCCCAGCAAGACGTGGATAAGGTCACGGTCTATATCGACAACTCCGTCGGCGGCTACAACCCGGCTACGGAAGACCTCTATTACATCGTCTACTATACGGACGGTACCGTCAGCGGTCCTACCGACGTGACGGCGGGCATGCTCAGCAATGCCCCGCGCCACGACCCGCTCATTCCTGACGTCGCGGAGGGCGGGAAGTACTTCGAGATCGACGGCGGCGCGAAGCAGATCGAGGCGGTCCAGCTCATCATGGGCGTGGGCACCGTCAAGATCCCCGTGATTCAGTTCTCGCTCGAGCAGGAGTCCAACCCGGCGCCGCTCGACCTGGATTTCACGGCCAATCTCGTCGACGGCGACAATGACAGCTTTACCGACACGTTCTCGGTCCATGTCGACGCCCCGGACGGCATCATCTGACCCGACACCGGGCGGGCGCCTTTCCTGGCGCCCGGCCGGCACAATCCAAAGCATCACAATGGGGGGCGAGCCGTGCCGCAGCCAAGACCGCAGTTCGAAGAGGTAATGCATCTGGCCCGGCGCCAGGCGCCCGCCCTGCTCATCTTCAGCCTGCTTGCAAACGTCCTGATGCTCGCCAGCACCGTCTACATGCTGCAGATCTACGACAGGGTGCTGTCGAGCGGGTCGATCGACACGCTGGTGTGGCTCACCCTGGCGGTGATCGGCGCGATCGCCGTCTATGGCCTTTTGGAACAAGCCCGCCGCATGATCCTCGGCCATATCAGCCAATGGCTCGACGACCAGTTGAACGTCCCGGTGATCGAACGAGCCATGGAGGCTCGCCTCGCGGGTAGCAACGTCGAGGCCGGCCTGAAGGACGTAGCGGACCTGCGCGGTTTCGTCGGTGGCGACAGCATGCTGACCTTTCTCGACGCGCCGTGGACGCCCGTCTTCCTGGCGTTCATGTGGCTTCTGCACCCAGCACTGGGCGTGCTCGGACTCATCGGGGCGATCCTTTTGTTCTGCGGCGCGCTCGCCAATGATTTCTTTACCCGCCGCAGGAGCCAGGAAACGTCGGCAGAGCTGCGTCGCAACCAGGTCGCGGCCGGCCAATACATCGATGGCGCTGAGACGTTGCGCTCGCTCGGCATGTCGGGCTCGGCGCTGCAGCGCTGGGAAGAAAAGCAGCAGTCGTTGATGACCATCCAGGCGCAACTTCTCGGTCGCACGACCAGCATCGGGAGCCTGTCGCGCTCGCTGCGCATGGCCCTGCAAGTGGCCGTGCTGGGACTTGGCGCCTACTTTGTCTTGCGCGGCGAACTGACGGCCGGATCGATGATCGCGGCATCGGTACTGCTGAGCCGCGCGCTTGCGCCGATAGAACGCTCGATCGGAGCCTGGCGCAGCCTGGTTACCGCTCGCACCGCGCGTCGCAACCTCATGCGCCTGTTCGCGGACACCAATTCTAGGCAGGGCGGTGAAGTGACCTTACCCCGCCCGCAAGGCCGGCTAAGGCTCGAGAACGCACACTACCATGCGCCGGGTACACAGCAGGCCCTGATGAACAAAGTATCCTTCAACGTCGAGGCCGGCGAGACCTGCGGCGTGATTGGTCCGTCGGGTTCCGGCAAGACCACACTTTGCCGCCTCATGGTGGGAACGTTGCGGCCTTCGCTCGGTCATGTAAGGCTGGACGGCGCAGAGCTCGCGAGTTGGCCTTCGGACCAGCTTGGAATGCACATCGGCTACCTGCCGCAGCAGGTCGAGCTGTTTCCGGGAACGATCGCCGACAACATTGCGCGCTTGCGCGATGTCGATAGTGCCGCAGTGATCGCCGCGGCGCAGGCCGCAGGTATCCACGAGACGATATTGCGGATGCCAAATGGCTATCAAACGGAGGTGGGGCCGCATGGGGCGCGAATCTCGCGTGGCCAACGTCAGCGCATCGCTCTCGCCCGGGCGCTATTCGGCAATCCCGCGCTCGTCGTGCTCGACGAACCGAACACTGGCCTCGACGGCGATGGTGAAATGGCTCTGTTCAATGTTCTTCACCATTTGAAGGAACGGGGCTGCACCGTCATTCTCGTCAGCCACCAGACGAACCTGCTGCGTACGGCGGATCATGTCGTTTTCATGCACGACGGCACCGTTAAGATGTTCGGCACGCGCGACGAGGTGCTGGGCGCGCTGGGCGGTCACCGCAAACCGACTGCCGTGCCGTCGTCCGGGCAAGACAAGACCAGCGTCGTCGTTCCGGCAAAATTGAAGGCGGCGGAGTGAGCCATGAGCGACCGATTTAGCGACCTGTCGAAGATGATGGACATGCTGATGGCCAGCCTGCGTGACGTGCTGGACAGGTTAGTTGTCGCTGCTGGAGATCTAGCTGCGGCGGCTTCGAACCGTTTCGACAGCCTGGACGTGCCGGCGCGCGCCGCGCTGGCTGCAACTGCCACCGCGCTGTTCGTGCTCGTGCTTGTCGGGCTTGTCCGGCGGCGTTCGTCTGCATATCGCGATAGCAAGCGCGACCTGAATCGCCGGACGCGTCCAGCGCGTATACTCGGCTATTTCTCCGCGCTGTTCTTTGTCGGCGGCATCGCCCTCTGGTCAGACGTGGCCCTCCTGGCCAGCGCCATCGTGGCCCCCGGCATCGTCAGCCCGGACGGCTACCGGAAGACCGTTCAGCATCTGGAGGGCGGCATCATCGGGATGATCCACGTGCGGGATGGCGACAAGGTCACAGCGGGCCAGGTTCTGATAAGCATGAAGACGACCGATGCACAGGGCCGCTACGACGAGCTGCATGAGCGCTACATTCGCTTGCTGGCGGTCGAAGCGCGCTTGGGTGCGGAGCTTGCCGGAGAAGATCAGATCATTTTTCCCAAGGAACTGACATCGGCTGACAACCAGGCCGGGCAGAAAGTGGCCGCTGAAGAGCAGGAACTGCTTCGCAGCCGCCTTGCCACTCGCGAGGGGCGCGAGCAGATCCTCAACAAGCGGATACGGCAGATAGAGGAGCAAATCACCGGGTCCAGGGAAGTGATCGCAGCCGAGGAGGAGCAACTGGGGCTGATCGACCGCGAGATCGCTTCGGCACAGGAAATGTACAAAAAGGGATTGGAGCGCCTGCCGCGGATCCTTGCGCTGCAGCGTGCCCAGGCCGACATCCGAGCGAGCCAGGCGTCGAACCGGTCGCAGGTCGCGCGCAACGAACAGCAGATCGGCGAGACCGAGCTGCAGCTTCTCAATTTGCGGCAACAGGATGGTGAGAAAGCGAACGAGGATCTTGGCAAGGTGCGCGGCGATCTGGCCGAATTGCGGAGCCTGTTACCCTCGCGTCAGGATGTGCTGGCCAGGACTGACATTGTCGCGCCGATCGCGGGAACAGTGATGAACGTGCGTGTCACAACTGAATCTGGCGTGATTTCCAGCGGCCAGCCCCTCCTCGATATCGTTCCGAATGAGTCCAACCTGGTCATCGATTCACGGATCAAGCCGCGGGACATCGACATGGTGCATCCGGACATGCCGGCACGCGTTGTGCTGTCAGCCTATCCAACACGGCATCTTCCCCAAATCCACGGGTTGCTCACCTCGGTATCGGCCGACCGGCTGACGGACGAGAGGACCGGAGAACCCTATTTTCTCGCCAAGATCAAAGTCGATATGGCTGACCTCGCAAACCTCCATGACGTAAAATTGTCGCCCGGCATGCCTGCCGAAGTGATGATCCTGACTGGCGAGCACACACTGCTCGACTATATGCTGGCGCCGGTTCGCGACTCGCTCAATCGAGGATTCAGAGAGAATTAGAGTCTTCTACTTTCCCGTATCCCGACGCCATCCAATCCTCCGAAAAGCCGCCCGTCGAACGATACGGCTCGAGTGTCATGGCATTGGCGATTCCTTCGCCAGCGCGCCCCCAGCAGTGTCGGGAGCGCCGCTTCGCGGAACTGGAAGATCGCTATAAGCAATCCGTCCCACTGCGCTCAGCTTGACGCCAAGCCCGGGATCAGGCCGATCGGCTGGCCCACAGCACCCCACGCTCGAAGATGGTGCGCATTTGCGGGACGGAAAACTCATCCGCGGTGTGGCCGAGCGCGCTGAAGAAGACGCGGCCCTTGCCGTAGCGGCGCTTCCAGACCACGGGCATGACGACGCCGTCGATGAAGTCGAGATGCTCACCGCTGAACGTCGTCGTCGCCAGCACCTCGTTGCTCGGGTCGACATGCATGTAATACTGCTCGGAATGGTAGGCGAAACCCTCGATACCCCTGACGATCGGATCGTCGCTGATGATGTCGACACGGTAGTCGATGATGTCGCCGGGGTGCGCGACCCATTGGCCGCCGGTCATGAACTGATAGGCCGGTTCGTTGCGAAAACTGTCGCCCATGGTGCCATGGAAGCCGGCAAGGCCGGTCCCGCCGCTGACGGCGGCGGTGAGGTTTTGCAGCTCCAGTTTATCGATCGTCGACATGGTGATCACCGGCACGATCAGATCGATGGCCGGGAGCTGCGGATCGGCGAGCGCCGATGTGCCCTCTTCTATCCGCACTTCGAAGCCATGCCCCGTCAATATCTCGCTGACGACAGCGGCGCTGCGGGCCGGCGTGTGACCCTCCCATCCGCCCCAGAAAATCAGTGCCGTCTTGCTCATGCTCGTCTCTCCTTTGGTCGGCAATATTGATAGGCAAGCGGAACGCTTTTGTCTTCCCTTCCATGATGGGCATTCTGGGACGGGCATTTCTGGTCGGAAATCACGACCCGGCGATGAATTCCGTGGATGAGGACCGATTGGCCGCGCTGGCGTCTTGTTTCAATGCCGGGCTGCACTCAAATCAGCTGTCTTCGCGTTTGCGCAGACATCGGTCCGATCCGCCGCAACCAGCCGGAGCCTTCCGGGGAGACCGCTCTATGAGTTTCGACCAGACGACTGTCGCCGCCTATCTGGAAGTCATCACCATCAACCTTGTGCTGTCGGGCGACAATGTCGTGGTGATCGGCATGGCGGCCGCAGGCCTCGCCAAGGCGTTGCGGCAGAAGGCGATCATCGCCGGCATTGCCGCGGCGGCGGTGATCCGCATCGTCTTTGCGGTGATCGCGGTGCAGCTGCTGGAAATTCCTGGGATCATGCTGGTCGGCGGCATGCTTTTGTTCTGGGTGTGCTGGAACATGTTCCAGGAGTTGCGCTCGGCCGGCGACGGCGAGGACGTCGACACTGAAGCCGCAGCACTTGCGACGGCGCGGCCGGCCAAGGCGCTGCGCACCGCGATCCTGCAGATCGTCGTCGCCGATGTCTCGATGTCGCTGGACAATGTGCTGGCCGTGGCGGGCGCCGCCGCCCACGACATGAATGCGCTGGTGTTCGGTCTCATCCTGTCGGTGGTTCTGATGGCGGTCGCCTCGACGCTGGTGGCGGCGCTGCTTGCCAGGTATCGCTGGATCGGCTGGCTCGGTCTGGCAATCATCGTCTATGTCGCGGGAAATATGACTCTGAACGGCGTCGAGCAGATGAGAACGGTCGACTTCCACGCGCTGCTCTCGCCAGTTGCAAGCTAGATCCTCCTGGCGATCAAATGATATCGAAAATCCGCCCTGGGTTGAGAATGTTGTGCGGATCGAACGCCACCTTCAGCCGGCGCATGGCTGATAGTTCGGCGTCGCTGCGCACGAGGTTCAGCCATTTCTTCTTGTCGAGGCCGATGCCGTGCTCGGCCGAGACGGCGCCACCGCATGCCGCCACGCCGCGATAGATGATCTCATAGGCGGCCGCCGGTTCCGTGGTGTCGACCTGATAGTGCAGATTGCCGTCGCCGAGATGGCCGAAGACGTAGATCTCGGCGCGGCTGTCGACGGCGTGGATCGCGGCTTCGGCGTTGCGCAGGAAACCCGCCATGGTCGCCAACGGGATGCTGATGTCGACGCCGATCATGCCCTCGATCGCAAACAGGAAGCGGTTGGCCTCTTCGCGCACATCCCATAGCGCACGGAATTCGCGCGGCGACTGCGAGACGACCACGTCGTCGACGATGCCGTCCTCGACCGCCTGCATCAGCACCGAAGCGAAACGCTCGCCGTCCAGCTCGGCCTGGTTGCCCTGGATCTCGGCCAAAACATAAACCGGCGCGCCGGCAGGCAGCGGCGCCGGCGCCGCCATGCCGGCAATCATGGCGCCGTAGAGCGGCGAGAAGTTTACCTCATAGGCCGAAAGCAAGGGCCCGAGCCGCTGCTTGAGCAACCCCAGCAACGCAATCGCCGCCTCCAGCGAGCCAAGGGCGCAAAAGGCGGCAACCTCGGTGGCGGGCTTGGGATGCAGCCGCAGGCAGGCGCGAGTAACCACGCCCAGCGTGCCTTCGCTGCCAATGAAAAGCTGGTTGAGATCGTATCCCGAATTGTCCTTGGCCAGGCCACGCAACGAAGTCAGGATCGAGCCGTCGGCAAGCACGGCCTCCAGCCCCAGCACCTGGGCGCGGTACATGCCGTAGCGCAGCACGCGAATGCCGCCAGCATTGGTGGCGATGTTGCCGCCGACCGTCGCCGTGCCGCGCGCGCCGATATCGACGCCGAACATCAGGCCGGACGCATCGGCCGCTTCCTGCACCATTTGCAGCGGCGCGCCGGCTTCCGCGATGATGGTTGCCGCGGCGCGGTCGGGCGCTTCGACCGCGGTCATGCGCTCCAGCGACAGCACCGCTTCGCCCGGCTGCACGCGCGCGCCGCCGGCCAGCCCGGTGCGGCCGCCATGGACGACCAGCTTCTGGCCGATACCACTGCATAGGCGCAGGATTTCGGCGACGTCGGCGGCGTTGCGCGGACGCAAGACCAGTTCGGGCTGGCCGCCGCCCTTGCCGGAGAGGTCGTCGCCATAGCGCGGATCGATAGCATCGCCGATCACAATCGCGGCGGCATCGAGCCGACGATATAGCTGGGAAAGAAGCCGATCGATCTGTTGTGTCATGGTGCCTGGACTTTTCAGCGCTCTTTGTGACCGAGACTTTGATGCGCGACAATTTTCGCGTCAATTGAACAAATTTACGCACGGTATAATCTGTCATTGCGCGTTGAACCCACTGACGTTTCCTGTAAATTTCGTCTGCCGTTGCGTGGCGGACGCGCCGGCTGCAGGACCGTGGGCAGCGTCAAGGGATGACCGAGGTTCTGGCGCGTGCCAGACGAGGATTGAATGCCAATGACGCACAAGACGATGGAGGATTTCGCCCGCTCCTGCGGCGTCTCCAGGCCGACGCTGTCGAAATATTTCGACGATCCGACCAGCGTCAAGCCGGCAACGCGCAAGCGCATCGAAGAGGCGTTGCGGTCGTCCGACTACCAGCCCAATCTGTTTGCCCGCAACCTCAACCGCAAGCGCACCCGCGCCATCGGCATTGTCGTACCGACGGTCACCGATCCCTTCTATTCCGAAATGGTCAGCCGCATCGAGCTCAGGCTGCGCGACGAGGGCTACTGGCCGATCGTCATCTCCTCGCATGGCTCAACCGAGCTCGAAATGGAGGCGACACGTACCATCCTGTCGCTGAAAGTTTCGGGCGCGCTGATCGCGCCGCTCGGCTTGCGCTCGGACCGGCGCACGCTGGAGAAGCTGACCCAGACAATGCCGGTCGTCTATTTCGATACCTATCTCGAAGGCGGCACGCCCTTTGTCGGCAACAACAATGCCCAGAGTGTCTCGACCATCGTCGACTATCTCTGCCGCTCCGGCGACGCCCCGGTCTATTTCGATATCCCGCATGTCAATCACAATTCGCCGGAGCGCCTGAACAGTTACATCGCCGCGATGCATCAGCTTGGCCAGGACCCGGTGGTTATCGGCAACACCCGAGACTACACATGGGATTTCGAGCGCATCGGCTACGAGCAGATGGAACAGATGCTCGGGGCCAGCGGCCTGCCGGGCAAGACCATACTGTGTGCGAATGACCGCCTGGCTTTCGGCGTGATGGCGGCAGCCTTCGCGAAAGGGCTGAAGATCGGCCGCAAGGCCGATTGCGACCTGCGTATCGCCGCCCATGACGACCATCCGCTGAGCCGCTACACCTGCCCCGCACTGACCACCATCGCGCAGGATTTTGCCGCCATGGCGGGGCGCAGCGTCGAGACATTGCTCGCTTTGCTCAACGAGGATAGGGCGAACGTCGCGCCGAAGGTCAGCCTTGACGCCGCCCTGGTCATGCGTCAGTCCGCTTGAAATTTCCAAAGGCGGGATCGAAGCTGAGCCACGCGGCAATGGCGGCGGCAACCGCCTGTCTCGCTGCCGGGCCGTGACGGCCCATAGAGACGAAGCCGTGGATCTGACCGGGCCAGTGTTCCAGCACGACCGGCACGCCGGCCTCGTGCAGACGCCTGGCATAGGCCTCGCCCTCGTCGGCGAGGATGTCGTGACCGGCGATGGCGATGAAGGCGGGCGGCGCGCCGGCGAGGCTATCCGCCTTCAGCGGTGAGATGCGCCAGTCGACGATGTCGGCGGCGTCGCGGATGTAGTGATCTCGGAACCAGGCCATGGTCGAGGCGGTCAGGCCAAAGCCTGCGGCGAAGCGGCGATAGCTGTCGGCCGTCTGCCCGGCATCGGTGTTGGGATAAAACAGAAGCTGCGCTGCCGGCGGATTTTTGTCCCCCCGCGTGAGCAGGCCGAGCACCGTGGCGAGATTGCCGCCGGCGCTGTCGCCGGCAACCGCGATGCGGGCAGCGTCGATGCCGAGTTCGTCCGCGGCGCTTTGCATGAAGGCAAGTGCCGCTCGGCAATCCTCTATTGCCGCCGGGAATTTGTGTTCCGGCGCCAGCCGGTAGTCGACGGAAACGACGACAGCGCCTGCCTCGTTGGCGAACCAGCGGCAGATCTCGTCATGCGAGTCGAGATTGCCGATCACCCAGCCGCCGCCATGGAGATAGAGCAGCGCCGGAGCGCCTGCCGAAGGCGCGCCCTGCCCGCGATAGATCCTGAGCCTAAGTGGTCCGCCGGGTTCGGCGACGATGCGCTCGCTGAGTGCTGCGACCGGCTCACGCTCGCCTTGCAGGTTTGGGAAGCCCTCATTGTAGGCAAGGCGCGCCTGTTCTGGCGTTCCCGTTTCGAACGGCGGCGCACCGGCTTGGCTGCCGAGCTCGAGCACATGCCGGGCCTCCGGATCGAGTGTCGGCAGGGACGGTGGCGATGTCACGGACGAACCTCCCGTCAGGCAAGCAGGGTTGCCGCTTCCTCTTCGCCAAGCAGCGGCGGCTGGTCGACCGTGCCGTTGATGGCAACCGAGCCACGGCTTTCGCCCGAAGCCAGGATCGCCTCCATGATCTCAAGCACATGCAGCGCCAGCTCACCGGAGGCGCGCGGCTTTCTGCCCGTGGCCAGCGCGCCCGCCAGATCGGCGACGCCGAGCATGCGGTAATTGGCACGGTCGGGCGCCACATAGGGCCAGTTGCGGTCGCCATAGAGTTCGTTCTCGCTGGCGAAATCGGCCCAATCGGCGCCACGTTCCGACAGCGAGACCGTGCCGCCGAACGTGTCGGGATCGGGTAGCCTGAGCGAGCCTTCGGTGCCGTGCAGTTCGATCGGATGGTTGGAGTGTTTGAACACGTCCCAGGAGGCGCCGAAGGTGACGGTGGCGCCGGAACGGAATTCGAGCAGCGACACTATGTTGGTCGGCGTGCCGACCTTGAATGTCGTGTTCTTGAACGGCCCGTCGGCCGTGATCAGCCTCTCCTCCTGGCCGTGCGTCGCCATCGCCATGACGCGCTCGACCGGTCCGAGCAGGTTGACCAGCATGGTCAGGTAGTAGGGACCCATGTCGAACACCGGACCGCCGCCGGGCTGATAATAGAATTGCGGATTGGGATGCCAGTGCTCCATGCCCCGTCCCATCATGAAGGCGGTGCCGGTCACCGGCTTGCCGATCGCGCCGTCATCCATCAGCCGGCGCGCGCGGCGGCCGGCTGCACCCAGGAATGTGTCCGGCGCCGAGCCGATCAGCAGGCCGCGCTTCGCGGCCTCGGCGACAAGGCGGCGGCCGTCGGCGGCGGAGGTTGCCAGCGGCTTTTCGGTGAAGACATGCTTGCCCGCCGAGAGCGCTGACAACGAAATGTCGAAATGCGCCGCCGGGATGGTCAGGTTCAGCACGAGGTCGATGTCGGGGTCGGCGAGCAGCGTGTCGACGCCAATCGCTCGGATGCCGTACTCGCTGGCGCGCAGCTCGGCCATGTCAGCGGAAATGTCGGCGCAGGCGCGTAGCTCGACACCACCGAAGAGCGCTGCATTGCGCAGATAGGTCATCGAGATGTTGCCGCAGCCGATGACACCGATGCCGAGCTTTGTCTCTGACTTTCCGTGCATTTCCAGCTTTCCTCCGAAGCCAAGGGCATGCTGCACGAACCGTTGCAGTTCCCACGCCCCCCCGCAATCCGCTATACAGGATTTTAAATGTTGACGCGCGTAAAATTTTTATAGAGCTTATGATAATTCTGGCGCGCATTGGGAGGCCGCCAGCGCGAGGAGGAGAACATGACCGTGAAAAACGGCCGACGGCCGCTGCGAAGCCCGTGGGTCATGCGCGTCTTCCGTCGCGCATCAGAGACCGGGACGGCTTCAGGCATAGATCACCTTGGCCCCGACCCTATCAAGCTCACCGCGTATTGGACCGGGCAGGCCATCGTCGGTGATCACCACATCGACGGCCGACAGCGAAAATGCCTTGGACGTCCCGCTGACGCCCCATTTGCTCGAATCGGCGAGCAAGACAACGCGCCGGGCCATGCGAACGAGGTTCCGCTTCGTTCGCGCCATGTCTTCGTTCACGTCGACCACATCCAGTGACGAGTCTATCGCATGCGCTCCAACAAATACCTGATGCGCTACCAGGCCGCCGAGAGCCGTATCGGCATCGGTGATCAGCGTGCTCACCGTGTCGGGATAGACCCGGCCGCCGATCATATGAACGTCGAGCCCGGGACGATGCATAAGATGCTGCACGATATTCATGGCCGTGGCCGCGACCACGACATTGCTGAGCGGCGGTAACTGCATGGCAAGCTGCATCAATGTCGAGCCGCCGTCGAAGATGACCGACTGGTTGTCCTCGAACAGGTCCAGCGCCGCCCGGGCGATGCGCTTCTTTGCGTCGAGGTTCGTTTGCATCCGCCGCGCGAACGCGGCCGTCGTCGAATCGGTGGTCCGGGTCACCGCCCCTCCACGGGTCTTGGTCAGCAGTCCCTTGCGGTCCAGTATTTCGAGGTCGGAGCGCACCGTGACCTCCGACACGCCAAACCCGTCCGACAGGTCCTTGATGCGAACCTGTCCGCTGCGTTGCACCTCGCCCAGGATCGATTGGCGTCTCTGCTCCGACAACATTGCCCTGCCCTTGCCTGCCTGCGCCGAGCAATCGCGCCGGCCTCGGCTCACCTTACCGGAAATATGCAGATTCGAAAGCTTTCGAAAGATTGTTTTTCTTTTTTCTTTCGGAAACACTGGATCGAGCATTTTTAAACCAACCGATCAGGGAATTTTGGACTCATGAGCCTAGGAACCAAGGTGCGCCTCGCGCGCCTCTTCTCGCATCCATCGGGGAACCTTTTTGGCGGCGCGGTCGACCACTTCGTCGGCTATGGCGACGTGCGCAAAGGCGGCCTTGCCGACCTGCCGGGTGCGCTCGCACGCGTCATGGCGGGCAAACCCGACTATGTCAGCATCCAGCCTGGCACTGCGCGCCATCTGTGGCCGCAATATGCGGGCAAAGCTTCCCTGGTAATTCAGGCGGGCTGTTTCACCGCGGACGATCGCATCAGCGAACTGATCGCAACGCCCGAGGATGCGGTGCGCGCGGGCGCCGATGCGTTGGCCGTGGCCATTCCGGTGCGCGGCGCGACGGAGGGCAAATACATACGCTGGCTGACCGATTCGGTGAATGCGGCGGCCCGCTACGGCATGCCTGTGGTGGCGCATATCTACCCTCGCGATTTCACCGACGGAGCAAAGATCGTCTTCACCCCCGACGAGATCGCCTATGCGGCGCGCATCGGTTACGAGTCCGGCGTCGACGTGATCAAGATCGGCTACACCGGCGATTTCGAGTCGTTCCGGGAGACCGTCCGGACCTGCCCGGTGCCGGTTGTCATCGCGGGCGGTCCAAAGACCGATACGCTGCTCGGCGCGCTTCAGCAGACGGCGGACGCCATCCGTGCCGGCGCGCGCGGCGCCGTGGTCGGCCGCAATCTCTGGGGGCACGGCGATCCGGAGAAGGCAGCGCTTGCCTTTCGCGGCGTCATCCATGACGGCCTTTCGGCGCAAGACGCCCTGGCGAAGGCGGGTGCCTGAACGATGCCCACCATCCCCTCGATCCTCGGCTTCGGCGCTATTGCGATCGACGATCGTCTACGTCGATCAGCCATTGTCGGCGGGCAAGGGTAAGGTTCTGCAAAGTACCCGCGCCTTCGGGGGAAATGTCGCGACGGCGCTGGCCGCCGTCGCGCGGCTCGGCGGAACCGCCGGGTTCGTCGGATGGCTGGCCAGTGCCTCGGACAACGCGGTGCAGCTCGATCTCGTGGCGAGCGGTATTGAAACCGCATTCGCGCCGCGCCATCCCGACGCGCGCCCGGTGCACTCGCGGATCACCGTCGGCTCGGACGGGGAAAGGTTCATCGCGTATGACGACGACGCGATGCTGGGCACCGCTCCGGACTTTCCGGACGATATCCTCAGCCGCGCAACCGTCCTGATCGTAGATAGCTATGCGACCGGGTCGCTGGATGTCGTGGCTCGGGCTCGCGATCTCGGCCTTGCGATCCTCGGCGATATCGAATGGAGCAGCGGCCCCGCCACGGAGCGGCTGATCGCGCTCTGCGACCATCTCATTGTTCCACTTAGCTTTGCACGGACTGCCACGGGGCGCCGATCGCCTGCCGAGATGCTCGATGCCTTGTGGTTGCCATCGCGATCCGCCGTGGTTCTGACCGATGGAGGC
Organism: Mesorhizobium sp. M1143; assembly: GCF_040318435.1. NCBI lineage: Bacteria > Pseudomonadati > Pseudomonadota > Alphaproteobacteria > Hyphomicrobiales > Phyllobacteriaceae > Mesorhizobium > Mesorhizobium sp. M1143. The sequence goes on from NZ_JAMYMJ010000013.1 coordinate 107,546, forward strand.
AGGGGTGTGTACTATCGCGGCCGTGAAGAGACAGGTCTCTGGCACCTGCCCCCGCACCGGGTTGCGGTCGTCGACTCCACAGGCGCGGGTGACTGCTTTCATGGCGCCTATGCCCATGCGTTGACGCGCGGAGCCGACACCGCGGGCCGGGTGGCATTCGCGGCCGCGGCGGCGGCCGTTTCGATAACGGGGCGTGGCGGGCGCGAGGCGCTTCCGACCGAGGACCAGGTCACGCAACTCCTGGCATCGGCGAACGCGCCGTCAGCAGTCGACCTGAAAAATGCGCATGTGGATGCTGGAGCATGACCTGAAACGATCCGACGAAACATTTCGCAGGCGAACACAAGCCCAGGAGAATCATAAAAATCAGGGCTTATACTTGTGGAGGGAGGAATATGGCAGAAGTCATTCTTGAGAAGATCTGCAAAACCTACGGGAACAGTTTTCGCGCAATCGACCAGTTGAACCTGTCGGTCAAGGACGGCGAGTTCTTGATCCTCGTCGGGCCTTCCGGCTGCGGCAAATCCACGGCGTTGCGAATGATCGCGGGGTTGGAAGACATCACCAGCGGCAGCCTTCGGATCGGCGGGGTCGACGTCGTCGACATGCCGCCCAAGGACCGCGACATCGCGATGGTGTTCCAGAGCTACGCGCTCTACCCGCATATGACGGTATCCGAAAACATCGCCTTTTCGATGCGGCTGGCAGGCAAGCCGAAGGCCGAGCGCAAGAAGCGCGTGGACGAGATCGCCAAAACTCTTCAGCTGACGTCTTTGCTGGACAGCAAACCCGCGAACCTGTCAGGCGGGCAGCGTCAACGGGTTGCCATGGGCCGCGCCATGGTGCGCGAGCCGGCCGCCTTTCTCATGGACGAGCCGCTTTCCAATCTGGATGCGAAACTGCGTGTGCAAATGCGCGCCGAAATCACCAGCCTGCAAAAGCAGCTCGGCGTCACGACCATTTACGTGACCCACGATCAGATCGAAGCGATGACGATGGGCGACAGGGTCGCGGTGCTGAAAGGCGGTGTGCTGCAGCAGGTCGACACACCCAAGAGGCTCTATGAATCGCCGGTTAACGCCTTCGTTGCCGGCTTCATCGGCTCTCCTTCGATGAACCTTTTCGAGGCGACCCTGAAGGGCGGCGAGCTCGCTTTTCGCGACTTCGCCGTCCGGCTGCAGGATGCAGCCTTCGTGCGCAGGCCGGCCTTGAGGTCGTATGCGGGGCGCAAGGTCGTGTTCGGGATCAGACCGGAGGATCTTTATGACAGCAGCCTTGAATCCGGTCGCAAGTATCAGACGATACCGGCCAGGGTGACCTCGATCGAGGAACTCGGCTCCGAACAGATCGTCCACATGAACATCGACGCGGTCCGGGTGGACTCCGGCGATCCGGATGCGGTGGACGATTTCGGCCTGGCATCGAACGCGGTGGCGAGGTTCGAGCCGATCAGCGCCGTCCGCTCCGGCTCGGAAATCCGGTTGGCCGTGGATGATGCCAAGTTCCATTTCTTCGATCCCGAAACGCATCTGGCGATCTGAAGATCTGCGGAAGACCGCGGGCGGGAGCGAGGTGCCTGCGGAAGATACAAGAAGGCTTCTGAATGAACAGACGACCGTCCGCATTGTGCGGCCGATCTTGAAGAAGGAGGAGAAAATGATGTTTCGGATACGACCCGCGATGCTGAAAATAGCCGCGGCCGCATGGTTGCTTGGTGCAACCGGCGCCATGGCGGACACGACGCTGGAATTCACCCAATGGTGGGAGCCCGAATTGCCGGCGGGATCGCTCAGGGCAATCATGAACGACTTCGAGGCTGCAAACCCCGGCATCAAGGTGACGCTGGTCAGCGGTCCCTATGCGACCACGCGAGACCAGATCTCGGTCGGCGCCGCAACCGGAACGCTCAGCGACGTCGTCGGTCTCGACGGCGCCTGGGTGAACAATCTGAACGCGCAGGGTGCGCTGGCCGACATGAACCCGATGATGGATGCGAGCGGGTTCGACAAGACCCAGGTCGCGGATATCATGAAGGTGGACGGCAAGGCGGTGATGTTTCCCGTGGCTTCGTTCGTCTATCCGGTCTTCGTCAATCTGGACCTCGCCGCCCAGGCAGGCGTGACCAAGCTGCCGTCGACCCGCGCGGAGTTTCTCGAAGCCGCCAAGAAGATGACCCATGCCGACAAGAACCAGTATGGCTGGGTGCTGCCGCTGTCGCTGCAAACGCCGTCCGGTGTCCAGAACGACCTGATGTCGTGGGTCTGGGCCTCGGGTCAATCGATGATGGTTGAAGGCAAGCCGGCTCTCGAGGGCAAGCCGGTCGTCGATATGCTCACCTTCGTCAAATCGCTGAACGACGCCGGCGTCATCTCGCCCGGCATTGCCACCAAGACCGAGCAGGAAAAGGTCGAGGAATTCGTCAACGATCGGGTCGGAATGATGATCGACTCGCTCGCGCATGTGAATCTCATCCGCAAACGCAATCCCAAGCTGAACTTCGACCTCATCCCGGTCCCAGTCGTGGCGGACTACAACGGCAAGCGCGGCCTTCCCTATGCCTCCTGGGGCATCGGCATCTCTGCCGCCTCGAAACATCAGGATGAAGCCTGGAAGCTCGTCCAATATCTGATGAGTGAAAAGGTGAATGCCAAGCTTGTGTCGCTTGCAAACGCCTTCCCGGGGAACGTCAACGCCAAGCCCGATTTCGTGACCTCGGACAAGGCTTTCGCCAAGGCTTTCGAAATCTTCAAGACCGGCTATCTCGCCAACGAGTTCACGGGCCTGCCGGTGGCTGAAGACCTGATGACCCAGTTCGACGTGGAGGCTCAGAAGATGCTTGCCGGCGAGCAGTCTCCGGAACAAGCCGCAACCAACGCTCAAAAGGGCTGGATGGCGAAATTCTGAGCGGCCCATTGCCCGTTTGCTATCTTCCACCGGGTGGCCCGGCCTCGGCCAGGCCCCCCGTCAACAACGGATCGCAATTTGAGATGGACCTGTTTTTGAAGCGCACCTTCCTCCTGAAGGCACATCCCAGGGGTCGCACATGACCGGGCAGAAGCGCTCCCACCATCGACTGAAACGAGCGGTCGCACCCTATCTCTATCTGTCACCATCGCTCCTCATAATCGGCCTTCTGATGCTGCTGCCGATGGTGACGGTGATTGGCTATTCGTTCCAGAACAGCGCGGTGCTGCGTCGCGACCCGTCCTTTGCCGGACTGAAACACTACCAGGCGATCTTTGCCGATCCGGTGTTCTGGGCCTCGCTGTGGCACACGCTCTACTTCACCTGCATGAGTGTCGTCTTCCATATGACCATCGGCATGCTCTTCGCACTCATGCTGAACAGCGACCGCATCAATCCGACGCTGCGCAACATTCTGCGCGTGCTGTACATACTGCCCTGGCTGTTCACCGCGGTAATTATCGCGGTGATCTGGCGCCTTCTGCTTGAGCCGAATGGTGTCGTGAACAGTGTTCTCATGCAGATGGGCATCATCGGTTCCAAGGTCGAGTGGTTTTCCTCGCCCGCGACCGCGCTGCACGCCGTCACCTTCGCCAATATCTGGGCGGGCTACCCGCTTTTCATGGTCAGCCTGCTCGCAGGCTTGCAGGGCATTCCCGAGGATTTCTACGAGGCCGCCGATATCGACGGCGCGAAGGCCTACCAGAAGTTGATCTTCATCACCATTCCGCAGCTGATGCCGATCATCATCAGCATCTCGCTGCTCGACTTCATCTGGACCATGCAGGTCTTTCCATTGATCTGGATAACGACGGGTGGCGGTCCGATCTACTCGACCGAGGTCCTCAGCACCTACACGTACAAGCTGGCGTTTTCGAGCTACAACCTGTCGCAGGCCTCGGCGAGCGCCGTGGTCATCCTGCTGATCTCTCTCGGCCTGACGCTGTTCTACATCCGCTATCAAAAGGCTCGGTAGTCACATGAGGAAAATGCACACGCCGAAAGACAGGCTGATCACCGCCGCGCTCCATGTCGCGCTTGCCGCAGGGCTCTTTTTCGCGGCCTTCCCGATCTACTGGATGCTGAGCAGCTCGTTCAAGTCGAACACCGAAATCTTTGCCCTGCCACCAACCGTCCTGCCGAAGGCCTTCACGCTGGAAGCGTATGCGGCCATCCTGGGCGACCCGGTAAAGCTGCGCTTCTTCTTCAACAGCTACTTCGTGGCCGGAGCGGTGACCGTGCTGACGGTGCTGATCGCCTTGCTGGCGGCCTATGGGTTCAGCCGTTTCAATTTCCGCGGCAAGGGCAGCCTCAACACTCTCATCATCAGCACGCAGACGATCCCGCCGATCACGCTTTTGATCCCCTTCTTCGGGCTTGTCGTCTCGTATGGCATCTTCGACACCTATGTCGCGCTGATCCTGACCTATCTGGTGTTTACGCTGCCCTATGCGATCCTGCTGATGACGGGATATCTGAACACCTTGCCCCGCGACCTCGATGAAGCGGTGGCTGTCGACGGCGGCACCAGTTGGACCGCACTGTGGAGGGTGATCGTCCCGATTTCACTGCCTGGTATCGTGGCGACGTCGGTCTACACCTTCCTGTTGTGCTGGAACGAATTTCTCTTTGCGCTGACACTGACGAAGTCGACGTCCATGCGCACCGTCCCGATCGGCATCCAGTTGTTGATGGGGCAACACGCATTCGAATGGAACCAGATGATGGCGATGAGCGTGCTCGGCTCGCTGCCGCTCCTGGTCATCTACCTGGTTGCCCAGAGGTTCTTCCTCGCCGGCATGACCGCAGGGTCGGTCAAGTAGGATGTCCCTCCAACGGAGGTGGATCAAGGAATGAAAGGATGACCGTGAAAGACCTGAAAGTCGGCTGCCAGACCTTTACCTGGGAAATGCTCGGCGACCGTTTTGCCGGCGGCCCGGACGATCTGCTCAAGGCGATCGCCGATGGCGGCTATGCCGGCATCGAGATCACCGACACGATGATCGGCCGCTATGCCGGCAAGCCGGCGGAGTTCGCGGCCGCGCTGAAATCATCCGGACTGACGCTCGTCTCCTTCGCCTTCGGCTCGAAGAGCGGTTTCACGCTCAGGGATGAGATCGGCGCCGACCTCGAGACCGCCAAACGCTGGATCGACTTCGCCGCCGCCTTTCCCGGCGCGCTGGTGTCGATGGGCTCGGCCACGATCGTTTCCGACGGGCCGCGCGACGGCAAGTTTGCCATCGCCGCCGAGGTCTACAACAAAGCCGGCGAGCTCGGGCGCGAGGCTGGCGTCCAGGTCGCGGTGCATCCAAGCTCGCATCACAACACGCTGCTGTTCGACCGCGCCGACTACGACCGCATCTTCGGGCTGCTCGACGCCTCGCTGGTGGGCTGGGTGCCCGACACCGGCCACATCTTGCGCGGTGGCCAGGACATGGCGGATACGCTCACCACTTATCGCGACCGCATCCGCTATTTGCATCTGAAGGATGTCGACGCGAATGGAACCTGGGCGATGCTCGGCAAGGGCGTCTGTGACACGGCGAAGGTGATCGAGATCGCTGGTGCTGCACCCAATTTCAACGGCTGGCTGGTGCTGGAGGAAGAATCCGAAACGGCTGCCGCCGACCCTGCCGGCGCCGTCAAAACCAACCGCCAGACAATGCGCGGCTACGGAGCCTGAGACGATGACGACGAACAAGCCCCTGTCCGGCCCCGCCGCAATTGCCGCTCTGCCGCGCAACCGGCTTATCGGCGAGTTTTCGCTGTGGTCGGCCGACCTCGCCAATATGGAGCGCGATTTGAAGCGCATCGAGACCCATGCCGATGTCCATCATATCGACGTCGCCGATGCCCGCTTCACCCCTGGCTTCCTGTTCTTCCCGGATCTGGTGACGCACATCGCCAAGCTCACCGCAAAGCCTATCCATGTCCATTTGATGGTCGAAGCCGAGATCGTCGAGGAACAGACGCGCCAGTTCATCGAGGCCGGCGCCGACCTGATCAGTGTGCACGCCGAAAACGGCGAGACCGGTCTGCGTGCCGTGAAACTGGCGCGTGAACTCGGGGCCGAGGCCGGCGTGGTGCTGCGGCTGGAAACACCGGTCGCGGCCGTCACGCCGTTCCTGCCGGAAGTGGCGTTCGTGACGCTGCTCGGCACTTCCATCGGCGTCAAGGGCCAGAGCCTGTCCGATCAAGCGTGTCCGCGCCTGATCGAGGCGCGCGCGCTGATGCGCAAAGCCGGCCGCGAGGCCGACATCGTGCTCGCCGCCGATGGCGGCATCCGCCACGAGACCGTGCCGCTGCTGCGCGCCGCAGGTGCGGAAACCGTGGTGCTGGGCTCGCTGGCCTTCGGCGATCCCGACCTTGCCCGGCGCATGGCCTGGCTGCACGGGCTGGAGGTCGCCGCCTGATGACCAAGCTTGCGCTGGCCTTCGATCTCGGCGGCACGGCGCTGCGCGGTGCGCTGGTCGAAAGCGATGGCCGCATCGTCGCTCATGCTTCAGCGCCGACGCTTGCCGGTGCGGGATCCGAGGCGGTGATCGGCCAGATCGTCGCTCTGGCAGGCACGCTGCTTAGGGAACACCCGCAGGCAAACGTCGCCGGCATCGGCGTCGGCGCGCCGGGACCGCTCGACCCCAAGGCGGGCATCGTGATCGCGCCGCCGACGCTGGCCGGCTGGCACGACGTGCCGCTGATCGACATTCTGGGGCAGCATTTCGGCCTGCCGGTGCGGCTGGAAAACGACGCCAATGCGGCGGCGCTCGGCGAATGGCGTTTTGGCGCCGGACGCGGCAGCGGATCGCTCGTGTTCGTGACCGTATCGACCGGCATTGGCGGCGGCGTCGTCGCCGATGGCCACATCTATCACGGCAGGCGCGGACTGGCGGCTGAGATCGGCCACATGACCATCACCGGCGAAGGCGACCGCTGCTTCTGCGGCGCCATCGGCTGCTTCGAGGCTGTCGCATCGGGAACCGCGCTTGGCCGCCGCGCGACGCGATTGACCGCGCCCGGCGACGGCTCGCTCTTACGACGGCTGTCAAATGACGGTGACGTCTCGGCCAGGCATGTCGTAGAGGCTGCCAAGGCCGGCGACGCCAACGCTCTCGACCTGATCGAGGCGGAAGCAAAATGGCTGGGCATCGGCTTCACCAATCTCTTGCATCTCTATTCGCCCGATCTGATTGTCATGGGTGGCGGCCTTTCCAACGGGTTCGACCTTCTGGCACCGTCGATCAGAGCGGTCATCCAGCAGCGAGCGATGCCGGCATATCGCGACGTGCCGGTCGTGCAGGCTGAACTCGGCGACCGCGCCGGGCTGATCGGCGCCGCGAGCCTGATCCTGTGGGAAGGCGAACCGGGTGCGCCGCTGGCGATGGCGCAGGACGACAAGGACAGAGGCGCGACCGCCGATGCCACGGAGGCACGCCATGGCTGAACTCGAGCTGCGCGGCGCGCGCGAAGATGGTGAATGGTCCAGTTTGAATGCAGCGCCAAGGTCCCCGAAGAGGACCCCTACCCTTCGCGATTCCAGCTGGCGTATTTTCGGATCGTTTGCCGCTTGTCTTCCGACAAGCCAACAAGGAGATTCTCCTCGAGATAGCCTTGCCGGATGAGATTGGCGAAGACCTGTATTAGCTGTGAATAGCGATAGTCGAACATCTGGTCGATCTTCCGTCGCTGCTGCCGCAGAAAGTCTTCGACATCCCATATTTCGGAAGGCGTTGCCGCAACGTGGGCCCTGCTCTTGAGTTCAGCCAACGTCTTGTCGAGAGCCACCTTCAGCGCTGCGTCATAGGCAGTGCGGGCGACTTTCTTTTCGGACGGAGACCATTTCTCACCAGCGGTCATCGACTGTCTCTATCATGTTCGCGGCGGCCGTCATCCGGTAACCCTGGGACGCAGGACCCCGCCTTTGGGACCAATCTATTTTCCGCAATGGTGATCGTTGACCTTGTTCAGCGCATTCGCGTCCGGCCCGACCCGGTCGTAAGAGCACGGGCCGGCCGCCGTGGTGATCAGCATTTTGTCATAGTAGCGCGGGCCGCCGAACAGGGCGTAGATGAGGTCGCGATGGGCGGGGACGTAGCGTTCGGGTTCTGGCTGACGATGGCGATGCTTGTCCTTGGCGACACCCGCTGTGGACAGGCTGCAGCCGACAGCGAGAGCGAGCATGCAGGTCGCAAAGATCTTGGTGGTCATCGGCAGTACCCCTTCTGACGGTTCGGAATCGCAGCATATCCAAAAGCGCCTGCCGAACAAAGGTTCCCTCGCCGCCATTGCCGGCTGGTGCCGAAATCAGCCCGCACTGCGCGCGCGCCGCCGTTCGGCTGCAACCAGGAGGTCGACGAAAGCGCGCACCTTGGCCGGCCTGAAGCGCGCCGGCGGGAAGACGGCATGGATGCCACCGGACGGCAAGGTCCAGTCCGCGAACACCCGCACCAGCCGGCCGCGCGCAATGTCGTCGGCGACACTGTAATCCGGAAAGATGCCGAGGCCGATGCCGGCCAGCACGCAGGACAGAACGCCCGGTGTCTTGTCGCAACTGACGACAGGGTTGAGTTCGGCCAGCACCGTTTCCGTGCCCCTCGAGAACAGCCATTGGCCCACCCCGCGCAACTGGGCGTTGCCGACCCAGGGCAGCGACTTCGCCTGCCTGGGCTCGGCATTCCCAGGCAGCATCTCGGCCAGTTCCGGGCTGGCGACAACGAATTGCTGCAGGCTGCCCAGCCGCCGTGCCAGATTGCTGGAATCGGCCAGCCAGCCGACGCGGATGCCGAGATCGATCTGCTCGTCGACCAGGCTGCTGACCGCATCGTCGAAGATCGTCTCGACCCGCATTTTCGGGTATTTTCTGATGTAGGCGGCGATGGTCGGCGCCACGACCTTCTCGCCATAATCGAGCGGCGCCGTCAGCCGCAGCGTCCCCGTCGGCTGCGCCGCTCGCTGCGAAATGTCGCCATAGGCTGCCTCCGCCTCGCGCAGGATGATCGCGGTCCGGTCATAGAACAGACGACCCTCTTCGGTCGCCGTCACGCGCCGGGTCGTGCGCCGCAACAGCGTAGCGCCAAGCTCTTCTTCGAGCTTGCCGACCTGATGGCTGACCACAGCCTTGGCAACATCGAGACGGTCGGCAGCGGCCGTGAACGAGCCGGTCTCCACCACGGTGGCGAAGTAGACGAGCCGGTTGAGATTGAGGAGTTCGGTCACAGGCCGCTCATTGTCTGATTTTATCAGACAGTTTGTATGATTGATCGCTATTTTTCGCAAGCGGTCCAGCTGTCATCTATCGGGCAACAGAATGAGGCCGCCATGACCAATGCAACCCTAACCTATCTTTTCGACCCGCTCTGCGGTTGGTGCTATGGCGCCACGCCGATGCTGGATCGACTGGCCGCCGGCGGGACCGCACTCCAACTGCTGCCGGTGGGGCTTTTCTCCGGTGCCGGCGCGCGGCCGCTGGATGCAGGTTTTGCCGCCCACGCCTGGGACAATGACCAGCGCATCGCGCGGCTGAGCGGACAGCGCTTCAGCCAGACCTATCTCGACAATGTGCTCAATGTCAGCGGCACCTTGCTCGATTCTTCCGCTGCCACCATGGGCATCAGCGCCGCCGGACTGGACGACTGGCGCCAGCGACTTGCGGCACTGAAGGCGATCCAGCATGCCCGCTATGTCGACGGCCGCGATATTGTGACGGTTGACGGCGTCGCCGCGGTACTGGCCGACGCCGGCATGAGCGACGCGGCAAAGCTTTTGAAAGCGCCGACGCAGGTGTTTCTGGCGAAGCATGACGACCTGGTCAGCCGCGGGCGGACATTGTTCCAGCGGCTGCATGCCAATGGCGTTCCCGCGCTGGCGGTGATCGGCCAAACGGCGCCGCGCCTGATCGGCGCCAACGCGCTGTTCGGCAGCTACGACAATCTCGTCGCTCACATCGAGGCGGCGTAGTCCCAGAAATTCTCCCCAGATGAAATTCTCCCCAGACGAAAGGAAAATCCCCATGAAAATCGCACTTATCGGCGCGTCCGGCCAGGTCGGCTCCCGCCTGCTTAAGGAACTCTCCGATCGCGGGCACAGCATCACCGCCATTGCCCGGCATCCAGACAAGATCGCGGCACTTCCGGGCGTGACTGCCAAGAAGGGCGACGTCTTCGACAAGGATGGCCTTGCCGCCCTGATCAAGGGTCATGACGCGGTGATCTCCTCGGTTCATTTCCTCGACAGCGATCCCGATACGCTTATCGCAGCCGTGCGTGCTTCCGGCGTCAAACGCTACCTCGTCGTCGGCGGCGCCGGCAGCCTTGAGGTTGCGCCCGGCAAGCGCCTGGTCGACACGCCGACCTTCCCTGATATCTACAAGGCCGAGGCGCAGAAGGGCGCCGACTTCCTCGACACGCTGCGGACGGTCGACGATCTCGACTGGACCTTGCTGTCGCCCTCGGCGCTGTTCGTCGCCGGGGAGCGGACCGGCAAATACCGCATCGGCAAGGACACGCTGCTGACGTCAGACAAAGGCAGCAGCATTTCCTTCGAGGACTATGCCATCGTCATGGCGGACGAGATCGAAAAGCCGGCGCATATCAAGCAGCGCTTCACGGTCGGCTACTGAGTGCACTTCATTGACAGGCGGGCCACTCGACGGAGCGGCCCGCGTCGGTTCCTATCGACGATAGTGCCATCGGAGCCTCCGATGGCACTATCGCTTTCTTCCGTTTCCACTCCTGCCGCCGGTCTGCGACGCTCGCCGGAGCGGTTCAGGACAGGAACGGAAACATGGCAGACATCGCAAAATCGAAAATCGCTATCATTGGCGGCAGCTCCGGAATGGGGCTGGCGTTGGCAAGGCGGTGCCTGGACTCAGGCGCCGAAGTCATCATCGTCAGCCGCAGTGAAGCCAGGCTCAAGCGTGCCGGCGAGGCGCTGCAGAACCCTTCCGCTTTGAGCGCCGTCGCGGCCGATATCGCCAAGGAGGATCAGGTCGCTGACCTGTTCAAGCGAATTGGCCGGCTCGACCATATCGTCAGCACCGCCGCCGATATCGAAGGCGCCTATGAGTTATTGCCTGCGATCGACCTGAAGGCGGCGCAGAGAGTCGTCGAAAGCAAATTCTACGGGCCGCTGCTGCTCGCCAAGCATGGCGCGCCGCAGCTTTCGGCCAACGGCTCCATCACCTTCACCTCAGGCATTGCCGCTTACCGGCCGGCGGCGCGCGGCTCGGTCGTTGCCGCCGTCAACGCTGCGCTGGAAGGGTTGGTGCGGGCGCTGGCGGTCGAGCTGGCGCCGGTCCGCGTCAACGCCGTCTCGCCGGGCTGGGTCGACACGCCGATCTGGAGTTTTGTGGCCGGCGACAAGAAGGACGAGACGCTCGATGCAATGGCCAGGCGCCTGCCGGTCGGCCGCGTCGGACAGCCGGACGACATTGCCGATGCCATCGCCTTTCTGATGGGCAACGGTTTTACGACAGGGACGGTTCTGCATGTCGAGGGCGGTCACCGGCTGATCTGAGCGCAGCGAAATTCCTGGCCGCGGCCGCCAGCAGCAGTTTCCGCGCGGGCGGCTTAACCCGCCGGCGGCGCCAGATCATCACCAGCGACGCCGTGCGGGCCGACCCCGGCCACGGCAATTCGACGATCTCGCCGCGATCGAGCGCGTCGGCAACGGCCAGCCGCGGCACCAGGCCCATGCCGACACCAGTCGCCACCAGGCCCGCAATGGCGCCGATGCTGCCGACTTCGGCGGCAAGTTCTGGCGCTGCCATCTCGGCAAAGGCAGTGTCGAACAGATGCCGGTAGACGCATCCGGTTTCCGTCACCACGAAACGCGTCGCGGCGAGCGCGGCCAGGTCGCTCTGCCCCGATGCGGGCGCATGTTCGGGTGAGGCGACAAGGACCAGCGGCTCGGCCGATATCGTGCGCCGGGCCAGACGTTCGTCCAGACGGCCTTTGTCGAAACAGAAGGCGACGTCGATCTCGCCTTCTTCGAGCTGCCGCAGCAGGGCATCGCTGCCGGCGATTTTGAGCCGCAGACCGATCTCCGGGTGGTCGCCTCGAAAGGCCGCCAGCCATTGCGGAAGTTTGACAGTGGCAATCGTCTCCAGCGCGCCGACCGTAACCGTTCCGGCGGTCATTCCCGTCGTTGCCTCGACGGCAATACGCGCCTCCTCCGCCAGTTGCAGAATCTCTTCCGCATAGGGTTTCAGCGCGTCGCCGGCCGTCGTCAGGTCGAGGCCGTGGCGCGAGCGGATGAAGAGGACGACGCCAAGTTCGCTTTCCAGCGACTGGATCTGGTCGCTGACGCTCGACTGCGCCAGATGAACCTCCCGCGCTGCACGGGTGATATTACGGTGCCGCGCCACGGCGAGGAAGGTCTTGAGCAATCGTGGGTGCATGCCGTTTCCGGATCTGTCTCTGTTCGACATTTCGGGCTTGGCTGGTCCACTTGCAACCCTGGTCCATTTGCAACCCCGGTCCATTTGCAACCCATTGACGCCGGCGTCATCTGGTTGCGGCAGACCGAAGGGCCAGAATTTCGCGGCAATGACCCGCAAGTTTTCCCACGGCCGGCGCGGTGGCCCAAGAGATCGCCTCTGGCAGATCGCATCGTACGTATGCTCTATGCCAAGCTGATTTCCAGCACCGATGGAAGGACCGACATGACCCGCCCGCAAGGAACCATCGCCCCGATCCTCACACCGTTCGAAAATGACGGCCGGATTGCTCGTGACTTGTGGATCTCACACGCCAAATGGGTGCTGGGCCAGGGCGCGCATTTCCTGTCGCCGTTCGGCACCACGGGCGAGGCACTGTCGCTCTCGCTCAATGAGCGCATGCAGGCGCTGGAATGGCTGATCGAGGCCGGCATTTCGCCGGCGCGCATGATGCCCGGCACCGGCGTCACCGCACTCCCCGAAACCGTCGAACTGTCGAAGCACGCGGTCGGCCTCGGCTGCGCCGCCGTGATGGTGCTGCCATCGTTCTTCTACACGGCCGCCGGGGACGATGGCCAGGCGCGCTACTACAGCGAGCTGATCGAAAGGGTGGCCAACCCGGCGCTGAAGATGATCCTCTACCACATCCCGCAGAACTCCGGCGTGCCGGTAAGCCCTGCCCTGACCGCCCGGTTGAGCGCGGCGTTTCCAGAGACGGTCGTCGCCTACAAGGATAGCGCCGGCGACTGGAACAACACGGCGGCGGTGATTGCCGCCGCACCCGACGTCGCGGTGTTCCCCAGCTCGGAGGCGCAACTGACCAAGGGGCTCGCCAGTGGTGGTGCGGGCTGTATCTCCGCGACCGTCAATCTCAACGCTGCGGCCATCCGCGACCTCTACGACGCGACGATCGCTGGCCAAGACGTCACGGAAGCGGACGCCGCGATCAGGGCGTTCCGCAAGGTGATCCAGGATGCAGGCCTGATCCCGGCAATGAAGGCCGTGCTGGCGGTGCGCTCCGGCGACAAACGCTGGCTGAACCTGCGCGCCCCGCACCAGAATGCAACGCTGGAAAGCGGCAAGGCGCTGCTCACGGCGCTCGGTCCCGCAGCCGATAATATTGGCCGCAACTGAGGCTCAGCACAGCGTCGAACCGCCACCGAGCGCCATGACAGCCAACGTCCGTCCCGATTTCGTGAAGTAACGTGCCGAGTGAAGCCCGGATTGTCTCCTCACAATGGAGCCGCTTTGTTCTACACAAACCGAGGCAGGATTCGCGCAACGGCATGACAACCGGATCGCTTATCCCAGGCCAGCTTTGAAAGCCCGGCAGATCGATCCCATGGAGATGCCTTCATTGGCAGAATAAACCCCCGCCTTGCCGTCTAGCGGCGATGCGTTCTCGACATATTTGTGATGGATGCCCACGACTTTCCAATTGCGATTGAACACCGGGCTGCCTGAGCTGCCATTGTCGGTCGGCGATCGATAGTGCATGCGCTGCGGCTTTGCTTCCGCCAGAGGCTCGAACGCCACAAGCCGGCCGTCGAGGAACGAAAAAGAAATTTCCTGCCCCATCGGATGTCCAATAACGACCGCGGTTGGATCGGGCGGCATCACCAACGGCAAATCCACCACTTCCAAAGGATCGATGTCGGATACGTCTTTGTTGAGCTTCAACACGCTGCAATCGTGAGTTCCTACGGAAAGACACTTCACAATCTTCGCCACCGTGTAAACCTTGTTGCCGGGCTGAAGCTGGAACGTGACCTGAACATCTCCCGGCAATGCGGCCCCGCTCTGCGATGGATCGCTGACCACGTGAGCGTTGGTTATCACGACCTGCCCGATTGCGGGGTCGAGCCCAATGTCGGCCGCGGAGACGAGGAAGCCCGTGCCAAGGGGGGCAAAGCCGGAGCGAATCATCGCGATCGATTCAGCCGACTTCATCGCAAATCGTAGCGCCACGAGTGAGACCGGGGGCGTTGTGCCGATCAGGGCCTGAAGCTGGTCGGCATTGCCTTTCGTCAAATGGAAGCCTCCCCCCATCTCCACGAGAGCGTCCAGAACGAGGCCTCCGATTATGGCGCCTTCCTCGATCTCGCCAATGCGCCATATTTGCGAAAGCTGCCGATGCGCGCTGGCAAGGGTAAAATTGTCGGTGCGCTCGGACCCGATCGCCTTTTGATACCAATCACGCGCCCCTGCATAGTCCTGAAGCGCTACGCACATCTCGCCTGCCGCTGTGGGGATCCACGGGTCATCGTTGCCGTCGCCGCGATAGTCAGCTGCCATGCGTTTCAGAATATCTTTGGCAAGCTCGGTCTTCGAGCCGAAATCATGGCGCAGCTCGTGGCTTTCAGCGAGGTGTGCCACGGCAACGATCTGCGTCCCGTGCCATGCCAGCATTCCGACATCGTCGGGATTGGTTTCCAATCCTTTCGAGTAGCACTCGTAGGAGCTCTTTAATGCTCTCTTTGCTACATCGAGGCGCTTTTGTCCTATCGCCTCATAGGCAATGTCCTTCCATGCCCTCCCGCGTATGCCATGAATCTCCGACGCTTCCTTGGCGAACTCCTCGGCCGAGGCCTCCAAAGCAAGATTTCCCAGAATGCCGATTGCGGCCACCTGATTGCCGCGGTCGACCAGGGCTTGCGCATAGATGGTCCAGATACGCGGCGTGCAGTAACCGGCCTTGATGAAGGTCTCACCCAGCATCTGTATCTGGTCGTACCTGCGGTTGCGCCGAAGTTCTTTCATCAGCGCCGCGCCAAGCGCCCCCGCGCTGTCCGAAGGCTCCGGCAGGGCCATCCCCAGCCGCTCGCAGAGTTCTCGCAGTTCCCTCAGATCATACCTGCGATTGGCCGAAATTGCCTGTTCGATGAGTTCCTTGTAGTCGTCCATTGTCTTGTTCCCCGTCCCTACGGCTCTCTTGCCTGTGTCATTCGGTCCGCCGCCGGCCCGTCAGCCGCAATGAAATCATAGGGGCTGCGAGATATCCCTCGATCTGAAGCAGCGCAGTACGTCTCCTGCCGGCACTGCGCTTGCTCGCAGCTGGTTCGCGGCAACACGGCTTCCGGAGAAATCGTCCCGGGTTAAGTGAGGGGTATGTCATGGACCATATCCTTGCCTCCATTCTGGTGGGTAGTCGCTACATACGGGAGATCCACTTGCGCCAGGGCCCGAAGCATAGGTGTACCAAAGTCGGCTACCTATAGTGATGAAAGTCGACTTCCAATTTTCTTTCTATCGCAGTACTTTTAAGCGGCTGCATAATGGAAAGCTGGAATCCGATGGAAGGCTCAACACCCACAATATCCGACCATGGCCAGAGACGTTTTTGACGAATTTCCATCAGTGTCCATTGCCGACGCGAATGAAACTGAAGCTTCTCTGTCTGGCGTTACATCATCTATGGCTACGGCTCCAAACATCAAGCCATGCTCTATAGGTAAAATTGATATATCTAGATCACTTGCCGGAGACTGAAAAACTATACTTCCGATTTTTACATCGTTACCTTCATCTACGCTTGGAAAGTATACATCAACTAATTCAACCCCCTTAACAACGTGAGCGCACGTTACAATAACAATCCCCGAACCATAGCCCTCAATGACATCGGAGCCTTTCATTATAAAACCCGTTCCAACCTCCCGAACACCTCCGTTGGCACGCCGGATTACTACCGACCGAGATCGGTCGGAGGCAATTTTATACCAATTCTCATTGGCCTGCCAAAAATCCTTCAGCTTGGGCGGCAGCGAGGCGATCGACACCTTGTCATCGATAATGACGCCGAACATCGGCTTGTCGAGCTTGTGGGCGAGCATCAACTCCTTCTCGCACCATTCAGATCCAACCATGCCGCGCTGACCAGGAACAGCACCGCCTGGCAGCGATTGGCCGCCTCGTGCAGTGCGCGCTCCCAGAGCTGGCCGGCGACAATGCCGCGCTCCGGGTCCAGATCGAGGAAATAGTCGTCCCAGCCATTGGAAATCAGCCAGTCGCGTATGGCACGCGCCTCGGCATTGTTGCGGCTCGAATGGCTGATGAAAATGCGTGACACGTTATCGCCCCCCAGCGACAATAAATACTGACACACATCGTCATGCGGGGAAAGTATACGAAGAAGAAATAGCGAAGAGATCGGGGAAAATTGAAGGACTGCTATCAACCACCTGAGAGTCGCGAGTAGAGCATGGAGCAGCCAAACGTGCGATCAGCCTGGTGAAGGCATGACTACCCCACAGGCAAATCCAGCTGGGCCGATGCCGAGTATTCACTTTCATTTCAGGCACAGTGCGATACCGCCATTGGCCCTTGAACGGTCAAAATCGAGGCGTACCATCGCGGTATCTGAAACTGAGTCTGTTTTCATTCGTCTGGGCTAATGTCCGGATCGGATTGGGTATTTTCCTTGGCAATGGATGCAACCCGCGGCGCAGCGATGCGCGGCAAATCGTTTGCCCATGTGGCGGAGGCGTCCTGGGGCAAGGGCCTCAGCACGCTGCTGCGCATCGTGCGCATGACGCTGCGCCATCCCTGGCAAGTTGCGATCACCATCGCCTCGACCTTCATTGCCGCGACGCTGCAGCTGTTCATCCCGCGCCTGCTCGGCCACGCCATCGACCAGGCGCAAGGCGTGATGGCTGGAGGCGGCGGCGCGGCGGCTGAGCAGGCGCTGTGGACGACGGCGATCACCTTGCTCGTCGTCAGCATTCTGCGCGGCCTCTTCACCATGGCGCAGAATTATTATGGCGAGGCCGTTGGCCACCGCACCGGCTATGAGCTGCGCCTGGCCTTCTACGAGAAGATCCAGCGGCTGAGCTTCTCCTTCCATGACCGGGTGCATACCGGCGACCTGATTACGCTTGGCCTGCTCGACCTCGACGGCGTGCGCATGTTCTTTTCCACCGGCATATTGCGCGTGGTGCTGCTCGGCGTGCTGATCGGCGTCGGCTCCTATCTCCTGATCAGCACCGATCTCGAGCTCGGGCTGCTCAGTCTCAGTTTCGTGCCGTTCGTCGCCTGGCGCTCCTCGGTCACACAGCTCAGGCTGCGCAGCACCTGGCTGACGCTGCAGGAGCGGCTGTCGGTGCTGAGCCGGGTGATGGACGAGAACCTCGGCGGCATCCGCGTCGTGCGCGCCTTTGCGGCGCAGCGGCATGAGCTGGAAAAATTCGACCGCGCCAAGAAGTCGGCGCTGGAGCTTGCCGACCAGCGCGTCGACATCCGCGTCTCTAACACCAGCGCCATGAATTTTTCCTTCCTGGCGGCCATGGGCCTGGTGCTGTGGTTCGGTGGCCAGAAGGTGATGGCGGGCCAGATCAGCGTCGGCACGCTGGCGCAGTTCCTCACCTTCATGACCATCCTGCAAATGCCGGTGCGCCAGCTCGGGCTGATGGTCAACTCGTTCGCCCGCGCCTCGACCTGCGGCACAAGGCTGTTCGAACTGCTTGACACCGAACTCGACATTCAGGATGCGCCCGATGCCAAGGATCTCGTGGTGACCGAAGGCATGCTGCGCTTCGACAATGTCGGCTTCCGCTACGCGGGCGCCGGCGGCCGGCCGGCACTGTCGGGCATTTCCTTCGAGGCCCGGTCCGGCGAGACGGTCGGCATTGTCGGCCCGCCGGGCAGCGGCAAGTCGACCATCGCGCATCTGATCCCGCGCTTCTACGATGTGAGGTCAGGCGCGATCACCATCGACGGGCAGGATATACGCGAGGTCACGCTGCAATCGTTGCGCAAGGCGGTCGGCGTCGTGCAGCAGGACGCCTTCCTGTTCACCACCTCGATCGAAAACAACATCGCCTATGGCAATCCGTGGGCGCGCGAGACCCGCATCGGGCAGGCGGCTGAATACGCCCAGCTGCACAATTACATCATCGGGCTTCCGGCCGGCTACACCACGGTCGTGGGCGAGCGCGGGTCATCGCTTTCCGGCGGCCAGCGGCAGCGCCTGACCATCGCCCGCACCCTGATGCTGCGGCCTTCGGTGCTGGTCTTCGACGATTCCACCGCGGCTGTCGACGCCGGCACCGAGCAGCGAATCCGCACCGCGATGAAGCGTTTCGCCAAGGACCGCGTGACGCTGATCATCTCGCACCGGCTGAGTTCGCTGATGCATGCCGACCAGATCCTGTTCATCGAGAATGGCCGCATCGCCGAGCGCGGCACGCACCAGGAATTGCTGGCGCTGGGTGGTCGCTACCGCGCGCTTTACGACCTGCAGCTGCGGCCGGACGACGATTTGCCGGTGGCGGTGGGAGCCGCATAATGTCGACACCGGGTCACGACGAAAAAGAAGACACCAGCCGGCGGCCCACCAGGGCCGTCGTCGGTTCGCACCGCGACGAGGAAGAGGTCTTCGGCAAGGTCTACGATCCGCGCATCGTGCGCCGCATCTGGAGCTTCGTGAGACCGTATCAGGGCCGGATCTTCATCTCGGTGGCCGCCGTTTTGGTGTTCACTCTGACGCAATTGGCGATCCCGCTGGTCATCCGTTACGCCATCGACCACGGCATGGCGGCGGGCAAGGCCGACAGCTCCGTCATGAACTGGGCGATCGGTGCCTTCGCCCTGATCATCCTGATCAACTATGCCGCCAGCTATGTCCAGGAAAGCGTCGTCGGCAAGGTGGCCGAGAATGTGCTGTCGGATTTGCGCCGCGCCATGTTCAGCCATCTGCAGCGCGTCTCGCTGAGCTTCATGGACAAGACCGAGGTGGGCCGGCTGATGTCGCGCCTGCAGGGCGACGTCAATTCGATGCAGGAATTCCTCGAGACGTCGGTCATGTCGGTGGGCGACATCGTGCTTCTTTTCGGCATTGTCAGCGTGCTTTTGTGGCTCGATTTTCGTCTCGGCCTGTTGACGCTGTCGACCATGCCGGCGCTGTTCATCGTGCGCCTGTTCTGGCTGCCGCGCGCCAAGGTCGCCTTCATGGCCGCGCACGAGACCAACTCGATTGCCAATGGGGCGCTGGCGGAAGGCATCCATGGCGTGCGCACGGTGCAGAGTCTCGAACGCCAGCACGTCAATTTCGACCTCTATGACGAGAAGGTGCTGGCCAATCTCAGGGCTCACCTGACCTCGGCCAAATATGCGCAGGTGATGGTGCCGATCGTTGACACGCTGACCGGCATTGCGATGGCAACCGTGATCGTCGTTGGCGGTTCGATGGTGCTGTCGCACAGCCTCGACATCGGCGTCATGGTGGCGTTCCTGTTCTACATCCAGCGCTTCTTCGACCCAATCCGCTCGCTCACCATGCAGTACAGTGTCATGCAGCGCGCAATGGCGTCGGGCCAACGCATCTCCGAAGTGCTGGACGTGCCGGTCGACGTCAGCGACCGACAAGGCGCGGTGGCGCTGACGCGCGACATGGACGGTTCGGTCGAGTTCAGGAACGTCACTTTCGGCTACCGGCAGAACCAGCCGGTGCTGAAAAACATCTCCTTCCGCGTCAATCCGGGCGAGACGGTTGCGCTTGTCGGTCCGACCGGTTCGGGCAAGTCGAGCTGCATGGCGCTGGTGCACCGCTTCTATGATGTCTGGTCGGGCGAGGTGCGGGTCGGCGGCCACGATGTCCGTGACGTCACGCAGGATTCGCTCGGCGACCAGGTGGCGATGGTGCTGCAGGAGCCGTTCCTGTTTTCAGGCACGGTGCTGGAAAATATCCGCTACCACAAGACCGAGGCCACCCGCGAAGAAGTGGTGGGGGCCGCGCCCGCCCGCCGGGCGGCCCCCCTCAGAGCGCCATTTGGACGTGGGGGACGCCCCCCCCGCCCGCCCCCACGCGGGCCGCACACGCCCCCCCCCCGCCCCCAGCTCC
>NZ_JAMYMJ010000014.1:0-108123 GCF_040318435.1 Mesorhizobium sp. M1143
GGCCGGGGTGGGGGTGCGGACGATCGTGCCAAGCCACCCCGTTTCGGGGGGGGGGGGGGGGCGGCGCGGCCCGCCCCCCCCGCCCCCCCCCCCCCCCGCCGCCGGGGCGGGGGGGGCGTCTGCGAAGCCCCCCGGCCCCGGGCGCGGCGGGGGGGGGTGCGTTGTCTTACCGCGCGGGCGGGGGGGGGCGGGGCGGCCGGGCGCCCCCCCCCGCGCGTGGGCCCCCCCCCCCCCCCCCCCCCCCCCCCTCACCGACCCTCCCCACAAGGGGGAGGGTAAAGAAGCCCGCATCGCGGTCGATGAAGTCCGCGCCACGCTTGACGTGCCGCTAGGTCCCGAGATCGGCCAGTGCTGCGGCGGGCGCGTCGAAGTCTTGATCCGTATCGTCGATGCCGCGCTTGCTGCCGAGCTGATCGCGGCCGCAGAAGCCGAGGAAGCCCACCTGCCGCATGTCTATATCTTCGGCGGCGGCCATGTCGGCCAGGCGCTGGCCTCGACCGTTGCACTTCTTCCCGTGCGTGGTGTCGTCATCGAGACGCGGGCCGAAGCGCTGGAAGGCATGCCGGAAACCGTCGAGACGCTGCTGACGCCGATGCCCGAGGCCGAGGTGCGAAACGCCCCCGCCGGCACCGCCTTCGCCATCCTCACCCACGACCATGCGCTGGATTTCCTCATCGTCGCCGAGGCGCTGAAGCGCGACGACGCGGCCTATGTCGGCATGATCGGCTCGAAAACCAAGAGAGCGACGTTCAGGAACTGGTTCCTGAAATCGGCGGATGGCACGGAGGCTGAGTTGGCCCGCCTCGTCTCCCCGATCGGCGGCGACGCCGTCAGGGACAAGCGCCCGCCGGTGATCGCGGCGCTCGCGGCAGCCGAGATCATGACGGCACTGGTCGTTCACAACACCGCGCCGAATGCCGACCATGAAGTCCAGCACAAGATGATGGCCGGCTAAGCTTCGGCGCGGCTAAGCAGGCCGCTTCAGGCCGAGATGATCTCGCAAGGTGCTGCCTTCGTATTCCCGACGGAACAGTCCGCGCCGCTGCAGTTCCGGCACCACCAGCGTGGCAAAGGCATCGAGCTCGCCGGGGAAGTATGACGGCATGACGTTGAAGCCGTCCGCGCCGCCGCCCTCGAACCGCGCCTGCAATTCGTCAGCGATCTGCGCCGGCGTGCCGACGATACGCCAATGGCCACGTGCGCCGGCGAAATGGCGCGCAAGCTGGCGGATCGACAGGCCGTCGCGGCGCGATTGTTCGATGACCAGCGCCTGGCGGCTTTTCATTCCCTCGGTCTCCGGCAGCTCGGGCATCGGTCCGTCGATCGGATAGCTCCCGAGATCGGAGATGCTGAGATAGCTGGACAGCAGCGCCACGCCGACATCGTCGGGGATCAGCGCCTGCAATTCCTCCTGTTTCTCCCGCGCTTCGGCCTCGGTTTCCGCCACCACGGGGGAGACGCCCGGCATGATCTTGATGTCGTCGGGCTGACGCCCATAGGCAGCCATACGGCCCTTGAGGTCGTCGTAAAAGCCCTTGGCTTCCTCGAGGGTCTGCGCCGCCGTGAACACGACGTCGGCGGTGCGGGCGGCAAGGTCGCGGCCGACATCCGAGGCGCCGGCCTGCACCATCACCGGCGCGCCCTGCGGCGAGCGCGGCAGGTCGAGCGGGTCGCGCACCGAAAAGCTCTGGCCGTTGTGACCGTGAAAGCCACTGCCTTGCCAAAGTCCTGATACCACCTCGGCGAATTCGCGCGCCCGCTCGTAGCGGTCGGCATGGGGTTTCAGGCCCATCGCGCCGAAATTGGCGGCTTCGATGGGGCTGGCCGACGTCACCAGGTTCCAGCCAGCCCGGCCACCACTCAGATGATCGAGCGACAGAAAGGTGCGCGCCAGACCGTAGGGCTCGTTGTAGCTGGTCGACGCCGTCGAAACGAGGCCGATGCCGCTGGTCTGCACGGCGAGCGCGGACAGCAGGCTGATCGGCTCGAAGCCGATCGAGCGTGAGGTCTGGCTGGCGATGCCGACATTGGCTTCGCGCAGACCGGCGGCGTCCTCGCAGAACACCATGTCGAACTTTGCCGCTTCCGCCGTGCGCGCCAGCTGGATGTAATGATCGATGTCGATGCCTGCCGTAACATGCGCCTTGGGGTGACGCCAGGCGGCGATGTGGTGGCCCGTCGCCCACAGGAAGGCGCCAAGCTTCATCTGGCGGGTCATTGCGTTCCTCCGGCAAATCCGAGATGCGAGCGCAAGATGGTGCCGGGATAATCCGGGCGGACGAGGCTGCGGCGCTGCAATTCCGGCAGCACGCGGCCGATGAAACCGTCAATCGCGGCAGGCGGTATTGCGATGTTGAACCCGTCGCAGCTTTGCGAGCTGAACAATGTTTCGAGCGCGTTAGCAGCGACATCTGCGCCAACGTTCAGCAGCAGCTTGACCGCACCCGGATCGCGTCCGCAGGCCACAACGCGGCGCTTGAGATCGTCATGGCGCGCCTTGGCGTCCTCTGTGGGTCTGTCCAGCAGGACGACATCGGCGGTGCGGGCGGCGATATCCAAGTCGGCCTCGGACAGGCCGGACAGCACCAGCACCGGCGTATCCTGCGGCGAGCGCGCGACGTTCAGCGGCCCGCGCACGGAGAAAAATTCGCCTTTGTGGTCGAGCAGGTGCATTTTTTCGGGATCGTGGAAGCGGCCGCCGGCCTTGTCGAACAGCAGCGCGTCGGCATCCCAGCCCTGCCACAGGCGCTGAACGATGCCAATGTATTCCTGCGTGCGGCGG
This sequence comes from Mesorhizobium sp. M1143, assembly GCF_040318435.1. Lineage (NCBI taxonomy): Bacteria > Pseudomonadati > Pseudomonadota > Alphaproteobacteria > Hyphomicrobiales > Phyllobacteriaceae > Mesorhizobium > Mesorhizobium sp. M1143. The sequence continues at coordinate 2,783 of NZ_JAMYMJ010000014.1, forward strand.
CGGAACACATCGTCCGAAAATCCATCCGGCCGGCTGAAATTGGCGGCTTCCCCTGGCGCCTGCGCCATGGTCGCGTGCCAGCCGGCGCGGCCATGGCTGATGATGTCGAGCGAAGCAAAACGGCGCGCCAGATTGTACGGCTGGTGAGCGACCGTCGAGGCTGCAGCGACAAGGCCGATCCGACTTGTCACCGTCGCCAGCGCCGCCAGCAAGGTCGTCGCTTCGAAAGAACTCGACCCGGCGCTGTTCGGCGCGGAATCATCGAGGACAATCATGTCCAGCCCAGCCGCTTCCGCTTGCTTGGCAAAGCCGGCCAGGTCGCTAAACCCGAGCGGCTGCCCGGAAGTAATGTTGAGCGAAACGGCAAGATGCATTGTGGCTTGCTGGTCAGTCGGCATGGGACCATCGATCATAGGGCAGCGTATGCGACCCTAAGGTCACCTGCTTGTAAGACAACCCTGGCGACTGGGCCAACAGCCTCTCACCTGCCGGCCAGCAAATCCTTGATCAGCCGCTGGCAACGCTCGGCCATGAAGTCGAGCAGCAGCCGCACCTTGGGGTCTTGCAGCTTCTTGTGCGGATAGACGGCGGCGAACTGCACCGGCGTTGGCGGCGTGCTGGCCAGGATGACCTGCAGCCGCCGGTCGCGGATGAAGGGTTCCACCTCGAAGCGCGGCTTGTTGATGATGCCGCGGCCCGACAGCGCCCAGCCGGTCAGCACATCGCCATCGTCGGTGTCGTAGGGGCCGTGCACCTCGAATTTCTGCGGGCCGGACGGCGTCTGCAGCGTCCAGACATATTCGCGCGCCCCGGAATAGCGCAGCATCAGGCAGTCGTGCTTCTTGCCGATCAGCTCCTGTGGCGCCACCGGCTCGCCGCGCGCTTCAAGATATTTCGGTGCCGCCACCAGCACGCGTTCACATTCCATGATGCCGCGCATCCGCAGGCTGGAATCCTCAATGATGCCGAGCTTGAAGGCGACGTCGATGCCTTCCTTCATGATGTCGATATTGTGGTCGGAGAGCCTCAGCCGCACCTCGATATCGGGGTATTTGTCGTGGAAATCCGGAATGCCCGACGCAACCAGCCGCCGTCCAAGGCCGAGCGGGGCGGTCACCTTGATGGTGCCGCGCGGCTGGCCGGAAAGAGCCGAGACCGCGGCTTCCGCCTCGGTGATCGCCTCCAGCACCTGCTTGGCGCCGGAGTAGAACACCGTGCCATGCTCCGTCGGCATCAATTGCCGTGTGGTGCGGTTGAACAGCCGCACGCCGAGGTGTTTTTCCAGCTCCTTGATGCGGTTGGAGGCGACCGCCGGCGAAATGCGCATGTCGCGGCCCGCCGCCGAGAGATTACCAAGCTCGACGACGCGGACGAAGACGGCGATGTTGTCGAGATAGGCCATTCGTGGCTCTTTATGTGGCGGCGTACGTGGTCAGCCTAGTATTTTCCATTTTTTTTTGAAAGTCATCGTACACCTCGCCTCTTTTCGTTTGCGCCCCACACCGTAAAGTCAGCCGATCGGCAGGGACGATTTCACATGATGGATTTCGCGATTTTCTGGGACTGGCTGAGTTTCGCCGTGCGCTGGCTGCACGTCGTCACCGGCATCGCCTGGATCGGCTCGTCCTTCTATTTCGTCGCGCTCGACCTTGGCCTGCGCCAGCGCCCCGGCATGCCGGTCGGCGCATTCGGCGAGGAATGGCAGGTGCATGGCGGCGGCTTCTACCACGTCCAGAAATATCTGGTGGCGCCGGCCGAAATGCCGGAACACCTGACCTGGTTCAAGTGGGAATCCTACGCCACCTGGCTGTCCGGCTTCGCCATGCTGTGCGTGGTCTACTATGCCGGCGCCGATTTGTTCCTGATCGACCCCAATGTGCTGCCGATGTCGGTGCCGGTCGGCATCCTTTTGTCGATGGCCACCATCGGCGTCGGCTGGGTAGTCTACGATCTGCTCTGCCGCTCGCCGCTCGGCAAAAGTGACACCGGACTGATGCTGGTGCTCTATGGCGTGCTGGTGTTCATCGCCTGGGGTCTGACGCATCTGTTCACCGGCCGCGCCGCTTTCCTGCATCTGGGCGCCATCACCGCCACGATCATGTCGGCCAATGTCTTCATGGTGATCATTCCAAACCAGAAGATCGTCGTCGCCGACCTGATTGCCGGCCGCAAGCCCGACCCGAAATACGGCAAGATCGCCAAGCAGCGCTCGCTGCACAACAATTACCTGACGCTGCCCGTGCTGTTCCTGATGCTGTCGAACCACTATCCGCTGGCGTTTGCGACGGAGTTCAACTGGGTCATCGCCTCGCTGGTGTTCATCATCGGCGTCTTGATCCGGCACTATTTCAACGCCGTGCACAAGCGTGCCGGCAATCCGCACTGGACCTGGATGGCAGCTGCCGTTCTGTTCATGATCATCATGTGGCTGTCGACAGCGCCGAAAATACTGACCGGCGAGCCCAAGGCATCCGCCGCGGCCGAAGTCTATATCGCCTCGTCGCATTTCCCGGCGGTGCGCGACACCGTGCTTGGCCGCTGCTCGATGTGCCATACGGCCGAGCCGGTCTATGAAGGCATCTACCATGCGCCGAAGGGCGTGATGCTCGACACCGACGCCGGCATTGCCGAGCATGCGCGTGAAATCTATTTGCAGGCCGGGCGCAGCCACGCCATGCCGCCCGCCAACGTCACCCAGATCAGCGACAAGGAACGGGCGCTGCTGGTCGCCTGGTTCGAAGGCGCAGGGAAATAGGGATGACCTCCACACTTCTGCGCGGCCGCACCCTAAGTTTTTTGCGCTGGCCCGAAGCCATCGACGACCATGCCGCCTGGCGCTATGAGGAGGATGGCGGCCTGCTGATCCGCGACGGCCGGATCGTTGCCGTAGGCAGCTACACGGAAGTCGAAAAGCAAGCGGGCGACGGTGCGAAAAAGATCGATCATCGGCCGCATCTGCTGCTGCCCGGCTTCATCGATGCGCATGCGCATTTCCCGCAGATGCAGGTCATTGCCTCCTACGGCGCCGAACTGCTCGACTGGCTGAACACCTACACCTTTCCCGAAGAGACCAAATTCGCCAACGCCCAGCATGGCCGCCGCATCGCCCGGCTGTTCCTGGACGAGATGGTGCGCCACGGCACGACGACGGTCGCCGCCTACTGCTCGGTGCACAAGGCGTCTGCCGAAGCGTTCTTTGCCGAATCGCATGCGCGCGGCATGCTCAACATTGCCGGCAAGGTGATGATGGACCGCAATGCGCCGGCAGGCGTGCTCGACACGCCGCAATCCGGCTATGACGATACGAAGGCGCTGATTGCGGAATGGCACGGCAAGGGCCGCCAGCTTTATGCGATCACGCCGCGCTTCGCCATCACCTCCTCGCCCGAGCAGCTGGAGATGGCCGGCACGCTCTGCCGCGAAAACCCCGACCTGCACATGCAGACGCATCTGTCGGAAAACCACGCCGAAATCGCCTTCACGCAAAAACTCTATCCGCAGGCGCGCGACTACACCGATGTCTACGAGCAGTATGGCCTGCTGGGGCCAAAGAGCCTGTTCGGCCACTGCATCCATCTCTCGGAACGAGAGGCCGATGCGCTGTCGGACTCAGGCTCGGTGGCGGTGTTCTGCCCGACCTCGAACCTGTTCCTCGGCTCCGGCCTGTTCGACTACCAGCGCTTTCGTCGCCGCGACAAGCCGCTCAGGATCGCTGCCGCCACCGATGTCGGCGGCGGCACCAACTATTCGATGCTGCGCACCATGGACGAGGGCTACAAGGTGATTGCGCTGAATGGCGAAAAGCTGAACCCGTTCCAGTCCTTCTGGCAGATAACGCGTGGCAATGCCGAGGCGCTGTCTGTGGCGGACAAGGTCGGCACGCTGGATGAAGGCACCGACGCGGACATCACCGTGCTCGACGCCCGCGCCACGCCGGCGATGCGGCTGAGGATGGAGACTGTGGAGACGCTGGCGGAGGAGCTGTTCCTGCTGCAGACATTGGGCGACGACCGCGCGGTGCGCGAGGTCTATGTTGCGGGGCGGCCGGCCAAGATCGATATGATCGTGGGGTAGGACCCATCATCCGCGCGGGACAAGATGATGATTGCGCCTGGTTGCCAAGTGGTCCCCCACTCCGTCGCCGCTTCGCGGCGCCACCTCTCCCCCCTCCGGAGGGAGAGGAAGGGAGCCTTTGCTTCGGAGGACGGGCGCCGGTTCGGACAGCTTGGCGCCCTTCCTCTACCCTGTCGATCGGGGGAGAGGTGTCGAGAGAAGCTCGACGGAGTGGGGGTCGACCCTGGCGGGGCAAGACCACCACCGCGACGAGACCTTGACCGGGCGGAGCTTGTCGTACACACGATTTGTGACTGACTTCGGAGAACAAAATGGCCGCTGCCGACGACATCGCTCTGATCCAGAAACAGGAAGAGACGCTGGTCTTCCCGGCCTTCGACGAGGCCGTCGCCTTCAAGGTCGGCGCGGCGATCCGCGAGCGGGCGCTGGCCGAAAAGCTGCCCATCATTGTCGATATCAGGCTGTGGGATCGGCCGCTGTTTTATGCCGCGATGCCCGGTTCAAACGCCTCCAACCCCGACTGGGCACGACGCAAGATCAATGTGGTCAAGCGCTACCTCAGGAGCACCTATCGTCTGGTGCTGGAACAGCAGCGACCGGACCGCACCTTCAAGGTCGGCGAGGGGCTGGATATTGCTGATTACGTACTGGCCGGCGGCGGGTTTCCGGTGACTGTAAAGGGTGCCGGCGTCATCGGCGTCATCGCCGTCTCCGGCCTGCCGGAACGCCAGGATCATGGCGTCGTCGTCGATGCACTGTGCGATCATCTCGGCGTCGATCGGACACAATTGGCGCTGCCGCCGGAAGGTAAATCGTGACGTTGGCGCTGCCCCTCATCCGCCTGCCGGCACCTTCTCCCCGTATAGTGACGGGAGAAAGGACAAGCTCGAGCGCTGGCGATCCCCTCTCCCCGTCTTTCACGGGGTGAGGGTGAGGGGCAGCGCCAACGTTTGCTCATTTTAAAAACCGCCAGTTACGGCCAAGGATAACCGTGCTCGATCCCAAATCCTTTCTCATCTCGATCTTCAATGCCGCTGTTGCCGCTGCCGATCCTGAACGGACCATCAGGGATCATCTGCCGGCCAGGCCCAAGGGCCGTACCATTGTCATTGGCGCCGGCAAGGGCTCGGCGCAGATGGCGGCCGCGTTCGAGAAGGTGTGGGATGGCCCAATCGAAGGGCTGGTCGTCACCCGCTACGGCTATGGCGCCAGATGCGAGCGCATCGAAATCATCGAGGCGGCACATCCGGTACCGGACGCTGCCGGTCTTAAGGCGTCGCGGCGCCTGCTCGAAAAGGTGCAAGGGCTGACTGCGGACGACCTGGTAGTGGCGCTGATATCGGGCGGAGGATCGGCGCTGCTGCCGTCGCCTGCCGCCGGCCTGACGCTCGCCGACGAAATCGCCGTCAACGAGGCGCTGCTTGCCTCCGGCGCGCCGATCGCGGCGATGAACACAATCCGCAAGCATCTCTCGACCATCAAGGGCGGCCGGCTGGCAGCTGCCGCCTGGCCGGCCAAACTGGTATCACTGGTTGTCTCTGACATTCCCGGCGACAACCCGGCCCTGGTGGCCTCCGGCCCGACCGTGCCCGACTCCGGCAACCGCGCCGATGCGCTGGCCTCGATAGCGGCCTACGGCATGAAACTGCCCGACGCCGTCATGGCGCACATCAACTCGCCAGAGGCCGATGCGCCAGATCCGGATGACCAGCGCTTTTCACGCAATGAAGTGCACCTGATCGCCTCGGCTGGCGTGTCGCTGGAAGCGGCAGCCGCTGAGGCAAAACGGCAGGGCATCGAAGCCGTCATCCTCTCCGATTCCATCGAGGGCGAGGCGCGCGAGGTCGGTGGCGTGCATGCAGCCATTGCGCGCGAAGTGGCGACGCGCAACCGGCCGTTCAAAAAGCCGGTGCTGATCCTGTCCGGCGGCGAGACGACCGTGACCTTGTGGGCCCCTGTTGACGGAAAAAGGGGCAAGGGCGGCCGCAACTCCGAATTCCTGCTCGCCTTTGCCATCGGTATCAGCGGCGCGGAAGGTATTCATGCATTGGCCGCCGATACCGACGGCATCGATGGCTCTGAAGACAATGCCGGCGCCTTTGCCGATGGCTCAACTGTCTCGCGCATGCGTGCCGCCGGCATCGACGCCAAGGCGATGCTGGCCGGCAACAATGCCTGGACGGCGTTCAACGCGATCGGCGATCTGTTCGTGCCGGGGCCGACGGGTACGAATGTGAATGATCTGAGGGCAATCCTAATCAGTTAATTCGGCCGTGGCGGCCGAAGTTTCCAACGTTGGATTCACGACCGTAGGTGATTGGCTGAAGCCACTCAGCTTCGTCATCCCTGGGCGAAGCAGGAGCGAAGCTCCGTCGCGAAGCCCCGGGTCCATTCCGTGATGTTAGCCGTCGAGCGCAGCGGAGCAGAATTCTGCACCGTAGCAGCGTCCAAACGTCGCGGCATGAATCCTCGGGTCTGCGCTGCGTCGCTTCACTCCTTGCTCCGCCCGCGGATGACGATGTCGCTGAGGCTTTCGCTCATCTCACGACCCCATCAGCCGCTTCACCTCTCTCATATCCCTGAGAAACCGCTCGCGCTCTGCCTCCTTGTCCGCGGGCTCATGAATACGCAGAATAAAGGAGGGGTGGATGGTGATGAACACGCGCAAGCCATCATCGCGTTCGATCAACTGGCCGCGCATTTTCGTCACGGCAATGGCCTTGCCCAGCAGCGACAACGCCGCCGTTGCCCCAAGCGCCACGGCGAGGTCCGGCTTGATCAGCTCAAGCTCCCGGCCGATCCACCAGCGGCAGGCCTGGACTTCGCCGGTATTTGGCTTCGAGTGGATGCGGCGCTTGCCGCGCGGCTCGAACTTGAAGTGCTTGACGGCGTTGGTGACGTAGACTTTTTGCCGGTCGACGCCTGCGTCATCGAGAATCGCATCGAACACTTTGCCCGCTGGCCCGACAAAAGGTTTGCCGGCGAGATCTTCCTGATCGCCAGGTTGTTCGCCGACGAAGACCACTTTGGCGTCATCCGGCCCCTCGCCGAACACGGTCTGTGTCGCGTCGCGCCAGAGCGGGCAGCGACGACAACCCTTTGCAGCCTCGCGCAAATCGGAAATCGTCTTGGCATCGTCTTCATCCGGCGCCTCGGCCGGCTCGGGCTTCGGCCAATGTCTTGCCTGCAGCTTGGCGTGGTGCGGCGCCGGCGTTGTCGGCAGTCTGGCAATCATATCCCTGGCGGCCTCGTCCGCTCCTGCGATCAGATCTGGAATGAGCGAGGCCTCGGGAAGGTTCCGCCAATATTTCTTCGGCATCTCCTTCTGCATCGCCTTCACCTTGAGCCGCGCCGGGTTGAAGATGTTTTCGAAATAGGTCAGCCACAACGCCTCGGTGTCGTCCTGATCAGGTGCATCGCCCTTGGCCGCACCCGGCCCGATCGCCAGCCTTTCGCCGTTCCAGTCGGCGGAGGCATAGGGCGTCAGGATGGTCCAGCGCATGCCGGTGAACCGCCGGACGAAGAAATCCGCGTTGCGCTCGACAATGAAATGCTCCGGCTCGAACCAGGCGACGTAGCGCTCGTTCTCGCCGTCGCCGATCTTCCGGAAGCGTACGAAGGCATGCATCTTATGGCCGTCGCGCCGCACCGCCTTTTCCATGGCTTCGAGCCGCCTGGTGTCGGGATCGGATGCGATCGCCAGCAGTTTCGGCTCGGTGCGCAGGCGCCAAAGCATCCAGTAGAGAAAGGCAAACCGGCCGGGGTCGGAGTGGCAGAAGGCGGTTTCGGCATGGGCGATGAACTCGCGCGGGACGGTAAGCTGCGCGCCCTCTGGCACCGCCGGCAAGGCATCTTGAGGATCATTGGCGTCGGACCCGACACCCCAACTAATATCCTCAGGTCGGACCTCATTCAGCGCCAGACGCCGTGCCGCATCGCGCCAACCGGCGAAATCGGTCTGGCTCGCTAGCCGGACAGTGTATCGGGCAAGGTCGAGCTGAGCCGGCTGCATGGTCAAAACAGCGACAGTTGTTCGCAGGACTTTACGATCGTGTCGCGCAGGCCTGTCTTGTCGGTGAGTCCGCCCGGCGACCAGCCTTCGGCGATGATGAAGGGCCTCAGCTTGGCGATCGAATGGCAGATCCGTCCGACATCTTCCAGCCGCATGCGTCGGTGGCGGCGGGTTTCAAGGATCTTCGCCACCACCTTGGTGCCCAGACCCGGAACCCGCAGCAGCGCTTCGCGGTCGGCGCGGTTGATGTCGACGGGAAACCTCGCCCGATTGCGCAAAGCCCAGGCGAGCTTGGGGTCAATGGCGAGATCGAGCATGCCGTCGCTGCTGCCGGCGAGGATTTCCGGCTGCGAAAAGCCGTAGAAGCGCATCAGCCAGTCGGCCTGATAGAGCCGGTGCTCGCGCATCAGCGGCGGTTTTTGCAGCGGCAGCGACGATGACGAATCCGGGATTGGGCTGAAGGCGGAATAATAGACGCGCCGCAGGTGATAGCTGCCATAGAGCCGCGCGCTGGTGTGCAAAATGCCGTCGTCGGATGTTTTGTCGGCGCCGACAATAATTTGCGTCGACTGACCTCCGGGCGCAAAGCGTTCGCGCTTCTTGGTCCTCAGCGTCGGCTCGGCCTTTTCCTCCATCTTCCGGCGCAGGTTCGCCATGGAAAGCCGGATCGTTTCCGGCTTCTTCTCCGGCGCCAGTTTCTTGACGCCCTCATCGGTCGGCAGTTCGACGTTGATAGACAGCCGATCGGCGTAGAGCCCGGCCTGCTCGACCAGTTCGGCCGAGCTTTCCGGAATGGTCTTCAGATGAATATAGCCGGAGAATTTTTCGTCCAGCCGCAGCCGCCGCGCCACCTCCACCATCTCGGCCATGGTCTCGTCGGGCGAACGGATGACGCCGGAGGACAGGAACAGGCCTTCGATGTAGTTGCGCCGATAAAAGTCCATGGTCAGCTTCACCACCTCGTCGATGCTAAAGCGGGCGCGGCGCACATTCGATGACGAGCGGTTGATGCAGTAGCTGCAATCGTAAATGCAGAAATTGGTGAGCAGGATTTTCAGGAGCGAAATGCAGCGGCCATCCGGCGCGTAGGAATGGCAGATGCCCATGCCTTCTGTGGAGCCGATACCGCCGGATTGGAGCGAATCCTTCTTCGCCGAGCCGGACGAGGCGCAAGAAGCATCGTATTTGGCGGCGTCAGACAGGATTGCCAGCTTTTCACGGACGGTGGGTGCGCTCATCCGTTCATGATATGTTCTTGAAGGCTGCAGCGCCACCTCATTTGATGCAGGCGGCGAAAAAGTAATCGCCGCCTGATCGTCGGGCTAGCAGGACGACTGCCCGAGTTCCAGGCGGTCTCTCAGACCTCATGGAGGTAGAGGTGGTAATCCAGCTCGCTGACGGTGCGGGCGACGCGCAGATACTCCGACTGCTTGATCGCCACGAAGGTGCGATGCAGATCCTCGCCAAGCGCCTCTTTCAGGAAGCTCGAGGCCCGCGCCGCCTCGATCGCGGCGCGCCAGTCGACCGGCATGGTCGTGCGCGTGACGGCGGCTTCATAGCCATTCCCAGTGGTTTCGGGGCCGGGGTCGAGGCCTTCGTCCAGACCCTTGATGATGCCGGCCAGCACCGTTGCCGCGATCAGGTAGGGATTGGCGTCGACACCCGACGGCCGGTGCTCGATGCGCCGGTTCTTGGCGTCGCCCGCCGGGATGCGCAGCGCCACCGAACGGTTGTTGACGCCCCAGGTCGGCGCCACCGGCGCATAGGACTGCGAGACGAAGCGCCGCCAGGAATTGGCGTGCGGCGCAAACACCAGCATCGATTCGGCCATGGTCTGGATCAGCCCGCCGAGCCCCTGCAGCAGCGGCAGCGACCAGCTTTCGCCGCCAGCCTCGGCAAAAACGTTGCGGCCGTTCTTGTCCTGCAACGAAACATGGAAATGCATGCCGGAGCCGGCGTATTTTTCGATCGGCTTGGCCATGAAGCAGGCGGTGACACCATGGCGGCGCGCCTGCGCCCGCACCAGCCGCTTCAACATGACGAGGTCGTCGGCCGCCCGCATGACATCCTTGCGATAGTTCAGCGTCAGCTCGTACTGGCCGGGCGCGTATTCGGAAATCACCGTTTCGGCCGGAATGCCTTGCGCCTTGGCCGCGGCATAGATGTCGGAAAACAGCGGCTCCATGCCGTGCAGATGGTCGACGGAATAGACTTCCGTCTTGGCCGAGCGGCGGCCGTCGAGCACGGCGTCCGCCGGCTTTACCTTGCCGTCGGCGTCACGCTCATTGGCAAGCAGGAAAAATTCGAGTTCGAAGGCGCCGGCGGGATAGAGGCCCTTGGCCGCCAAGATGTCGACCTGCCTGGCCAGCGCCAGCCGTGGGTCCGACGACATAGGCTGTCCCTCGAGATGGTACATCGCCATCAGCAACTGGCCGCGCGGCGGGTTCGTGCCGTAAAGCGGCACCAGCGTGCCGGGGATCGGCCATGCCCTGAGATCGCCGTCTCCAGTCGTCCAGATCAGCCCGGTTTCGTGCACATCCTCGCCGGTGATGTCGAGGCCGAGGATCGAGATCGGCATGTGGCGGCCGCCCTCGAAGATGCTTTTCAGCTCATGCCGGCGCACGATCTTGCCGCGGCCGACCCCGTTGGCGTCGGTCAAGACGATATCGAAGGCTTCGATTTCGGGATGGGCGTCGAGAAAGGCTTGCGCCTCGGCGGGCGTCGAGCCCGAAGGTGAAGTCATGATTACTCTACTCAAGGTTGGCTTTGGCGCCTGTTTGTTGATCGACCGCTTGTTGGCTGCTTGTCTCATGCCGTCAGCCTTGCCGCAACCGTGGCGAAGGCGGTGATCAGCCGGTTGACCTGGGCGCCGGTGGTGGCCGGCGAGATCAGCATCATGTTGTGGAAAGGCGCGATCAGCACGCCTTGGTTGACCAGCGCGACATGGATAGCCGCCTCAAGCTCCGGCGCATGCGCAGTCTCGGCTTCGGCGCCGTTCCTGAGCGGGCCGGGTGCGCAGATGAACTCGACGCGGGCGCCGACGCGGGCGACATGCCAGGGCAGATTGTAGCGATCGATGACGCCGGTCAGCCCTGCATCGAGCCGCAGGGCCAGGCGATCCGCCCGGGCATAATTCTCCTGCGTCATCACCTCTTCGAGCGTTGCGCGCATGGCTGCGAACTGCAGCGGGTTCGCCGACAGCGTCGTGCCCATGCCGGAATAGCCCGGCTCCTTGGTTCGATTGTAGTCGGCATAGCGCGAGGCGACCTCGTCGCTCATGCCCCACACGCTTGCCGGGACGCCGCCGGCGATCGGCTTGCCCAGCACGAACAGGTCGGGCTGCAGTCCGAATTTCCTGGTGTAGCCGCCGGGTCCAGTCGAAATGGTGTGCGTCTCGTCGATCAGAAGCAGCGTTCCTGCCGCGCGCGTCAGTTTGCGCAACGCGTCGTGAAAACCCGGATCGGGCAGCACCATGCAGGAATTTGTCAGCACCGGCTCAGCAATGACGCAGGCGACATCCGTGTCCTTGAGCGCTGCTTGCAGCGCGGCGACATCGTTGAACTCGATGACCTTCGCCATCTTGGTCAGGTCGCGAAACTCACCCGCCAGCCCCGGCCGATTCACGGGCTTGCCGTCGACCATCCGGACCATCGTCTCGTCGACCGAGCCGTGATAGCAGCCGTTGAAGACCAGGATCTTTTCGCGGCCGGTGACGGCGCGGGCGACGCGCAGCGCGAAGCGGTTGGCGTCGGTGGCGGTGGTGGCGATCTGCCAGAACGGCAGACCGAAACGCTCTTGCAGCAGCGGCCCGATGGCCAGAGCATCTTCCGAAGGCAGCATATAGGTCAGGCCGCGCCGGGCCTGGCGGCGGATGGCGCGCGCCACCGGCGGCGGCGCATGGCCGAACATCGAGCCGGTGTCACCGAGGCAGAAATCGTCGAGCCGGTTGCCGTCGATATCCGTGATGGTGGCGCCCTTGGCGCTGTCGACCAGGATCGGGAATGGCGTCGGCCAGTCGTTCATCCAGTGCATCGGCACGCCGCCGAAGAAGCCTGGCAGGCCGTTACCGACCTTGGCCTGCGATTTCGGCCGCGCTTTGCGGAAGGTGTTCGCCTCGCTATCGCGCAATGCAGCGATGCGGTCACGGCTGATACCGCCGATGGACGCCTTTGAACTGTTCGTGCTGTGCATGAAATCCCTCTCGGCCGGCACACTACCCAATTGGCGACGGCAACCGCAATTGGCCGTGTTGGTGCGCTGCATTGGGTCAGCAGCAAGTTCGGCAGACTTGACCTTCCGGCGCAGTCGGGCGCCAATGCGATCGGGTCTGTGGTTTGGGGAGAAAAATGCGGACGATCATCTGCGCTATTGCGCTACTCTTGTCGGCCGCTGCGGCTTCCGCATCGGGCGGCGTCTGGTGTTCCGTCGATGACAAAGCGGTGCAATTCGAGGTCGGCGCCGGGGTCACCAGAGGTATGGGCGGCCCGACCTTCAATTTTCGCGGCGATCTCGAGATACTTGGCCGGCCGGAAGGCGACAGTCTGCGCAAGACCGTCTTCGAGGATTCCGACCTCACCCAGTACTGGCTGGACGACAAGGAGTTGCGGCTGAACGTCTACCACGAGCATCAGCTCGGAGATAAATTCAACTCTGTCGAACTGACGATCCTGACCAAGACCAGTGACGAGGGCGTCTATGACGGCCGGTACACGCTTGCCGTCTACGACAACGCCGCCGACACGGAACAGGACGGCAAGCCGAAAGAATTGACCGGCAAGGTGTCGTGCGGAGCCGAATAGGTCACGCCGAGATATCGATGACGCCGCAGTCGCCGGCGGCACTGCCGAAGGCGACCCGGCGCTCTTCCTTATCCCACATCATCGCGGTGATGGCGCCCTTGCCCGGGCGGCGCAACAGCACCTCTTTGGCATCGGTAAAGCGCACCGCCATGACCATGCCGTCATCATAGCCGACGGCGACGACATCCTGGCTCGGATGGCAGGCAACCGATGTCACCATGGCGTTGCCGCGCGTGCCGAGCTCCAGCGGCGCCTTGCCCATCGGGCCGTCCTTGCCCGAAAACGGCCAGACGATCGCCGCCGGCGCGCCGGAACTCGCCAGCCATTTGCCCTTCACGCTCCACGACAGGCTCTTGACCTTGCCGGGATAGCCGGTCATGCGCATGTGCTTGCCGTCGGCGAGCTTCCAGCCATGCAGCGCGTTTTCCTGCATGGTGGTGACGAGGAAGGCGCCATCCGGCGAGAAGGTGACGCCGGTATGGGCACCGGCCCATTCCAGCTCCACCGGCTTGCCCTCGGCGGCCGGGAAATGCAGCGTCGCGCCATTGTAGCGGGCGACGCCGAAGCGTATGCCCTTGGGGGAGAAGGCCAGCCCCTCGACCGAACGCGGATGGGCAAACTCTTTGGTCTTGCCGTCGGCAAAGCGCACGAACGCAGTCTTGCCTGTGGCATAGGCGATAGCGCCTTGCGGCCCGGCGGCGACGCTGGTGATCCACTTCTTGCCGGCGCTGGCGAGTTCGCTGACATTGCCGCCGGCGGCAACGGCAAAAATCTTGCCGTCCTCGCCGCCGGTGATCAGGCGGTCGTTGGCGGCATCATGGAACGTGGAGAGCAGGCCGTCATTGGCCTGAATTGTCTTGTGGCCGTTGTCGAGCCTATGAACTGTCCCATCGGCCAGCGCAAAATGCGGCACGTTGTCGAGGAAGTCGGCGGCAAGGCAGTGACCTTCCAGGTCGAGGGGAGCAACTGTGGGCATCAGGACCATTCCAATGAAGCTGTCACCACTCCCGGGAAGCCACTGAGGCGGCCAGGCCTGGCGTCAACCTTCCCCTTTGTGGGAGAAGGTGGATCGGCGCGCAGCGCCGAGACGGATGAGGGGTGTTGGACGGATCGCCGTCGGTGCCGAGCTGGAGCACCCCTCATCCGACCTCGCTTCGCGAGGCCACCTACTCCCACAAGGGGAGAAGGAAGAGCGGGCAGCGCTAGCGCCATAGAGTCCGGAAATCAAGCCGCCTGGCAGGCGTCAAAGCTCTTCTTCAGCCGTTCGGCGTCAAGCTCGCGGCCGATGAACACCAGCCGGCTCTCATGCTTTTCGCCGTCTTTCCAGGCGCGCTGGTGGTCGCCTTCGATGATCATGTGCACGCCCTGGATGACATAGCGCTCGTCGTCGCCCTCGAGCGCGATGATGCCTTTCAGCCGCAGGATGTTGGGACCTTCCATCTGAGTGATCTTCTCGATCCACGGGAAGAATTTCTTCGGGTCCATCTCGCCGCCGCGCAGCGACACCGACTGCACGGTCACGTCATGGATGTCGGAGGGATGCGCGTGATCGTGATGATGATGGTCGTGATCATGGTCGTGGTGATCGTGGTCGTGATCATGGTGGTCGTGATCATGATCGTGCGCCTCGAGAAAATGCGGATCGTTTTCCAATGCGCGCGACAGGTCGAAGGCGCCGCGGTCGAGCACTTCCGACAGCGCCACGCCGGCGCGCGTGGTGCGGTGGATCCTGGCCGCCGGGTTGATGGCGCGGATGGTGGCTTCGACCTTGGCCAGCTCTTCGGGCGTCACCAGATCGGTCTTGTTCAGCACGACAACATCGGCGAAGGCGATCTGGTCCTCGGCTTCCTTGGAATCCTTCAACCTGAGCGGCAGGTGCTTGGCGTCGACCAGGGCCACGACAGCGTCGAGTTTGGTCTTGGAGCGCACGTCGTCGTCCATGAAGAAGGTCTGCGCCACCGGCACAGGATCGGCGAGGCCGGTGGTCTCGACGACGATGGCGTCGAAGCGGCCGGGACGGCGCATCAGGCCTTCGACGACGCGGATCAGGTCGCCGCGCACCGTGCAGCAGACGCAGCCATTGTTCATTTCGTAGATTTCCTCGTCGGATTCCACGATCAAATCATTGTCGATGCCGATCTCGCCGAATTCATTGACGATGACGGCATAACGCTTGCCATGGTTTTCCGACAGGATGCGGTTGAGCAGCGTCGTCTTGCCGGCGCCGAGATAGCCGGTGAGAACGGTCACTGGGATTTGCGTCTGTGCTTCGCTCATATCTTGCCTCGAAATGGCTGGGCCACGGAATTGCGGGCCGCAAGAAGGGATTGTTGGCCTGATATAGGATGTGTGCCGGCCTTTTGCACGAGGCAAACCGCCTGGGTGTTTGACCCAGGATTGACGAAGCGGATGGGTAGACCCGAGAGGCCGAGTGCGAGGGATGCCGACCATCAACGTGTCGCCGGAAACGCCTCTTCGTTGACCTGTGCTGAGCCGCGCCGCGTCAAACCGTTGCAATCGCCTTGGCGGAAACTCGTTTGTCATCTAACTGAAATAAACATCTGGCATCACCATTTCGAGCACCACAAATGCTTGCCGGCAAAGCTGTTTCGAAAGCCGGAATCTTTTGGATCGTCGATTGCCAACCGGCCGGCTGCGTCTATGCTGCACGCACCGGTACGGCCGAAGAGGGATCACCATGGCCAAGGCGGACAAGACTGCAACGATGAGCCGGCTGCATTCGGCGGCAAGGCTGGCAAGGACCGCGCTGGCGGCGCGGCTTCTGGCGCACGGCTTCTATGCCGGCCAGGACCAGATCATGCTGACGCTCGACCGCGAGGACGGCCAGACGCCCGGCAATCTCGCCGGCCGCCTCGGCGTTCGCCCGCCGACCATCACCAAGACCATCAACCGGCTGCAGGCCCAGGGCTTTTTGGAAAAGCGCGCCTCTTCCGCGGATGCACGCCAGGCGCATATCTTTCTCACCGACACCGGCCGCGAGATCATCCACGCCATCGAGAAGTCGGTGAAGAAGACCGAGAAGCAGGCGTTGAAGGGCCTCGACAAGAAAGAACAGAAGACGCTGTTCAAGCTGCTCGCCCGCATCGAGGCCAATTTGTCGAACGAGGAGCTGGTGCTTGTCGACGACGATGGCGACATCGACGATTGATCTTCCTAGGCGGCTACCGAAGGCCCGCGCACCAGGGTCGACCAGCGGCCGGGCGTCAAGCCGAATGCTTTCTTGAAATGCCTGTTGAAATGGCTCTGGTCGCTGAAGCCGGCGCCAACGGCAATCTCGGCCAGCGGCTCGCCCACCTCGATCATCCGTCTTGCCTTTTGCAGCCGGCGCATCAGCAGGAACCGATGCGGGCTGGTGGAATAGGTCGCGCGAAAATGGCGTGACAGCGCATAGCGGTCGAGCCCGGTGACGGCTTCCAGCTCATCGGAACGAACGGACCGCTCGGCATTCTCCTCGAGATAGCCGCGCGCCAGCGCTGCCGCACGCGAGGCCGACTTCCCCATCGGCTTTGCTTTCTGTCCCGCATGACGCCCCAGATGCTGCGCCAGCTCCGCAACGAAATCGGCGACGAACAGCTCGTCCAGTTCCTCATCGAGCGGCGACAGGGCCGAAAGCAGCGTGCCACGCAAGGCAGGATCGCTGACCACAGCATCCCTGACGAAAGGCAGCGGCGCGCCGTCGAGGCAGTCGAGCAGCAGTGAGGGTTCCAGATAGAGGATCCGGTAGCGCAGACCATCCTCGGTCCCGGCGCCGCCATCGTGCACTTCGTCGGGATGCAGCACGATAACCTGGCCGGGCAGGCTGTGGTTGACAGTGCCCCTGTAGTGGAAGCGCTGCACACCGGAAAGCGTCACGCCGACGGCAAGTGTATCATGACGGTGTAGGTCGAAGGCGTTGCCATGGAAATGCGCCTCGATGCGCTCGATGCCGGTGCTGCCTGGCGCCGAGACGATCCGGTCTTCATCCGCGCACGAACGTCCAAGACCCTGTGTCGCCTCACCGTCTAGATCGTGCGTCATCACCTATCCCTGCCCTTCATGGGCGTGCTCCGGAGTCCTCATTTTGGTGTTCGATACGAAATTTGCAATCGTGCTGCGGGACGATCTCGCCGTCTGGCAAAAGCTCAACGTCACGGCCTTCCTGACCAGCGGCGTCGTCGCGCAATTCCCCGACATTATCGGCGAACCCTACCGCGACCGCGCCGGCAACCTTTACAATCCTCTGTCGATCCAGCCGGTCATCGTGCTTTCGGCCGATGGGCCGACGCTCAACTCCATCCACCGGAAGGCGCTGGAGCGGCGCGTGACGGCGTCAGCCTATGTCGAGGAGATGTTTGCCACCGGCTTCGATGCGGCCAACCGCGCCGTCTTCGCCGAGTTCGGCCCTGAGGACGCCAAGATCGTCGGCATCGCGCTGCGTGCCGACAAGAAACTCGTCGACAAGATCACCAAGGGCGCCCGCATGCACGCCTAATTCAGCAGGAAGCGTGTAACGGCGCTCATGAATTCAGTCGGCCGCTCGACGTTCAGCATATGGACGCCCGGAAGCAGTGTAAGCGTGGCGCCGGGGATGCTGGCTGCGATCGCCTCGCTGTGGCTTGCCAGTGTTACCTTGTCGTCTTCTCCACCGATCACCAGGGTGGGGGCGGTAATGAGGGAGACAGTCCGGCGCAGATCGCAATCGCGTACGGCGGCGAAGCATCCCGCGAGACCTTGGGGCGGCGTCGCCAGGACCATCGCGCGGAACGCGTCGACGGTTTCGTTTGGGCCGGCAAGCATCGAGGCGGGAAACCAGTTGTGCATGAACATGTCCGCGGTGGCCGACATGTTGCTCGCTGCAAGGACAGTCCTGATCTGCTCATCAAAGTAAGAAGCCGGCCCGAGATGCGGCGAGGTGTTGGAAAGGATGAGACGCTCGATGCGCTCCGAGGCATGGATACCCAGCCACTGCCCTACGAAGCCGCCCAGCGACAGCCCGCAGAAATGCACGCGGGCGATTTGAAGCGCATCCAGCAGCTCAAGGACGTCGCGGCCCAGCCGATCAAGCGAATAGGCTCCGGCCGGAGCATCGGAACTGCCGTGGCCGCGCAGCCCGGAAAGATCCGGCAAGTTCCGCTAGCTGCCGGTCCCACATATGCAGGTTCGTCGCAATGGAATTCGAGAGCACAAGCACAGGGCCGGCCCCCGCCAGCTGATAGGCGATCCGGCAGCCGTCGCCCGTCGTAAAATAAAGCGTGTCAGTCATCTGGTCCTCATCTCACCCTGGCGAAAGGAGTTCCATGCTCCCGCCGCCCTTTGAATGAGCCACCCTAGGCCTCGTAATTATCCAGGAAAATTACTATGATTGGACGATCTCAGTAGGTTTTTACGATAATGAATGGTCTGAAACTCCACGACTTACGGTGCTTTGACGCCGTGGCAAGCGAGGGCAGCTTCCAGGCGGCCGCCCTCGCCTTGAATCGATCGCATCCATCCGTCTTCGCCGCTGTCGCACGCCTCGAGCAGTTGCTCGGGCTCACACTTCTCGACCGCAGCGGATATCGGGTGGGGCTGACGGAGGCGGGCCGCGAGTTTCACGCGCGAGCGCAGCTAACATTGCGCGAGCTCGACCATCTGCGAACCTATGCGGGCCAGTTGGCGAGCGGCGAGGAGACGGTCCTGCGTGTCGTCATGGGTGATCTCTGCCCGCGACCGCAAATCCTGCGTATGCTCAGCGGCTTCTTTGCCGAACGCACCGGGACACGCCTGCACCTGGAGTACGAGGCGGTCGGCGGTCCGCTCGAACGGTTGATGGAAGGCTCGGCTGACCTCATCTTCCATCGCGCGGATCCTTCCGATCCGCATCTCGAGCGGATCGATCTCTGCGCGGTGCCCCTCGTGCCGGTGGTGGCGCCTGGGTTCCTTCCGTTCGCGCCTGGCCGCGAGATTGCGCCGGAGCAGATGCGGCCCTTCACCCAGTGCGTGATCCGCGACACGGCGCGGCGGCCATCGCCGGAGAGCTATTTCCTCATCGACGGTGCGCATCAGTGCTCGGCGCCGGATCATCTGATGAAGAAGGAACTGATCCTTCACGGACTGGCCTGGGGCCATCTGCCGGCATGGCTGATCGAGGACGAACTGCGGGATAGGAGGCTGATCTCGATCGCTGGTGCACATCTGCCCGGCCGGACGGAGATCTTGGCGGCGGTGCGCCGGCGCGACCGACCGCATGGACCCGTCGCCGAGGCGTTGTGGCTTCATCTCCAGGCGCAAGTGGCATCCGACGGCAAAGCACCGGGATGTCAGAACGTCGCAGCGGAACGCAAAGCGCCTTAGCTGGCATCGGATCGGCCTGCGCTGAACCTGTCTCAGACGCCTGTTGTGCCAGTCGCTTTTGGCTTGCCGAGCGCTGGAGATTGCCGCAAAGGTTAAGCGTTGATCCTCCCTGCCCGGCCTGACATTTGAACGTTCCCGCAAGATCAGACGAAAGCGCAACGCCGCCCGCGGCGATGCTGTTCATGCTGTCCACCTATGTCTTTTTCACCTTTCTCGACACATCGAGCAAATATCTGGTGCTGGCCGGCGTCTCGGCGCTGATCGTCGCCTGGGCCCGCTTCACCGTCCATGTCCTGCTTGTCGGCGTCTTCCTGCGCGGCTGGCGCGAGCCGTCGCGCTTCCGCGCCAACAATTTGCCGGCCCACATCCTGCGCGGCGGTCTGCTGTTCGGCTCGACGATGTGCAACGTCATGGCGCTCAAAACGCTTCAACTGGCCGAGACCACCTCGATCTACTTCTTCGGGCCGATGGTGATCACCGCCCTTGCCGGACCGCTGCTTGGTGAATGGGCCGGCTGGCGGCGCTGGCTGGCAATCCTGTCGGGCTTTGTCGGCGTGCTCGTCATTACAAGGCCGGGCATCGGCGTGTTCGGCATCGGCCATCTTTTCGCGCTCGGCTCGATGCTGTCGAACAGTTTCTACGTCATCATGACGCGGCGGATGTCAGCCAACGAAACCTCGGAGAGCCTGATCCTGTTTTCGGCGCTGGCGCCGGCCGTGCTGCTTCTGCCGATGCTGCCGTTCTCGCATGGCCTGCCGCAGGATGGCTGGCACTGGTTCATACTGGTGATGCTGGGCGTGTTCGGCGCCGGCGGCCACTGGCTGCTGGTGCAGGCCTACCGCCTGGCGACCACCACGGCGCTGGCGCCGCACCCCTATTCGCAGATGGTCTGGATGATCCTGTCCGGCTGGATCATCTTCCACCAGTTCCCCGACCGCTGGACGCTGGTGGGTGCAGCCATCATCGTCGCCAGCGGCCTTTACATCATCCATCGCGAGCACCGTTTGCGGCTGCGCAATCGCACGACCGTCGATGTCGAGGCGGAGGCTCTGGCGAAAAAACTTTGATTTGCTCCGAATCCGATGGCATAACGCCGCATTTAAAAAATTTAAAAAACTCGGGGAGCCAAGGGCTGGCACAAAAGATCAAGCTTTCGACGATCGCGGATGCGCTTGGCGTCTCCACGGCCACCGTCTCCCTCGCCTTGCGCGACAGCCCGCTGGTCGCAGGCGCCACGCGTGACCGCATCAAGGAGCACGCGCGGGCCATCGGGTATATCTACAACCGCCGTGCCGCCTCACTGCGCACCTCGCGCTCGGGCATTGTCGGCGTCGTCGTGCACGACATCATGAACCCGTTCTTCGCCGAGATCCTGCGCTCGATCGAAAGCGAACTCGATCGCAGCCGGCAGACCTTCATCCTGTCCAACCATTATGACCAGCTGGAAAAGCAACGCACCTTCATCGATACGCTGCTGCAGCTTGGTGCCGACGGCGTCATCATGTCGCCGGCCATCGGCACGCCGGCTTCCGACATCGTCATGGCCGAGGAAAACGGCCTGCCGGCGGTGCTGATCGCACGCAGCGTGGAAGGCGCCGACGTGCCGGTGTTTCGTGGTGACGATGCCTATGGCACGGCACTTGCCACCAATCATCTGATCTCGCTCGGGCACAAGCGCATCGCCATGATCGGAGGCACCGACCAGACCTCGACAGGGCGCGACCGCTACCAGGGCTATCTCAACGCCATGGAGGCCGCCGGGCTTGAGGTCAGGCCGTCCTGGCGCATCGCCGGGCCGCGCACCAAGCAGGGCGGATTCGAGGCGGCTGGACAGTTTTTGGCGCTTAAAGACAAGCCAACCGCCGCTTGCTGCTGGAATGATCTGGTCGCCATCGGCCTGATGAACGGCATTGCCCGCGCCGGCCTGGTGACGGGCGCCGACATCTCGGTCACCGGCTATGACGATCTCGAGGAGGCGGCAATCGCGACACCGGCGCTCACCACAGTCTGGAATGGCCAGCGAGAGGTCGGCCGCCGTGCCGCCAGCGCGCTGCTCGACAAGCTGAACGGACAGGCGGTACGGCCGTCACAGGAACTGATCAAGCCGGAACTGCATGTGCGCCAGTCGACCGGCAAGCCGGTGGAGCGTGCATGACCAAGACTGATGCGTTGCAGACCGTCGCCGTTCTGGTGCCAGGACATTTCAACGACCATGCGGTCGAGCGCATCGACCGCACCTTCAAGCGGGTCAAGATAGAGCGAGCCGATCCCGCCCTGGTCACCGAGGAGATGCGCCATGACGTGCGCGCCATTGCGTCCTTCGCCGGCGTCAATGCGGCATTGATGGATGCATTGCCCAACCTCGAACTCATCGCCTCCTTCGGCGTCGGCTATGATTCGGTCGATGCCGGCCATGCGGCCAAGAAAAACATCATGGTCACCAACACCCCCGATGTTTTGACCGAGGAGGTCGCCGACACCACGATCGGCCTTTTGCTCAACACCGTGCGTGAACTTTACAAGGCCGAGAAATGGCTGCGCGACGGCAGTTGGGTGAAGAAGGGCAACTATCCCCTGAGCCGGCTGACCTTGCGCGGTCGGCATGTCGGCATTTTCGGCATGGGCCGCATCGGCCTTGCCATTGCGCGCCGGCTGGAAGCGTTCGGGCTGCCGGTGGCCTACCACAACAGGCGCAAGGTCGAAGGTCTGGCTTATGAATACCACCCGACGCTGAAGGGCCTTGCCGAAGCGGTCGATACGCTGATTTCCGTAGTGCCGGGCGGCGCTTCCACGGAGAAGGCGGTCAATGCCGAAATCCTGGCGGCGCTTGGCGCCAACGGCGTTTTCGTCAACATCGGCCGTGGCAGCACGGTCGACGAGGCAGACCTCGCCGCAGCGCTTGCCAACGGCACCATCGCCGCGGCCGGGCTCGATGTTTTCGCCGATGAACCGAATGTGCCCAAGGCTTTGCTGGAGGCGCCAAACACCTCGCTTTTGCCCCATGTCGGCTCGGCCTCGCACCATACGCGCCGCGCCATGGCGGATCTGTGCGTCGACAATCTGGTATCCTGGTTCAGCGAGCGCCGGCCACTGACCCCGGTGCCTGAGACGGCGCAAGTCAAGCCACGAAGCTGAGCGGCTCTCTGCCACACTCGTTAACGTCGGCTTAACGCTTTGGAATCATTCTGCATCTGCGCCGGGGGGCGCGGAGTGCAAGATGACGAAACTTCCGGCATCGATTGCGGCAGCGGCACTTTTCGCCGGCTTTCAGCTGTTTCACGGCGGCAGCAGTGAAAGTTCGGCCAATGAAGCAAGGCCGGCAACCACCTTCAGGCTGGTCGCCAATGGCGACGAAGGCGACTGCGCGGTTAGCCGCGGCGCCGCGATTGACGATGGCCTGTCGCTGTTGACCGTGGCGCCGAATTGCCGCGGGCTGCTGCCCGGCATCGAGCGGGCAAAATTCTGGCGAGAGGGCGAGGACGGCACGATCGCGTTCAGCGCCGACGGCACCGACCCGATCGTCACCTTCTCGGTTGCGGAGGGCGACGGCTACGAATCCTACGCTCCGGCCACGCCGCTGCTGTCGCTGGCGACAACCGGCGAACGGGATCAATCCGCCGGCAATTGATCGCCGGGATTTATTCCGCCGCCGCCCGTGCACCGGCCTTCGCCGCCGCATGCAGCCGCACCGCATCGCCGAAGGCGCGGAAGATCTTGGCCGAGTTGTTGTCCGACTTGACCCAGTATTCGGGGTGCCATTGCACGCCGACGGCGAAGGCGCGGGCGTCCTTCACCGAAACTGCCTCCACCGTGCCGTCGCCGGCAACCGCCTCGACCTGCAGCTTCGAGCCGAGCCGGTCGATGCCTTGGCGGTGCAGCGAGTTGACCTTGATGTCGCTGGCGCCGAATACACCGGCCAGGCAGCTGCCCGGCTTGATCGAAATGGTCTGGTGAATGGCGAAACGTTCGTCCTGGTTGTCGCTCACGGGCGCGCGATGGTCCAGCGAACCTTCGCGCTCCTGGATCTCGGTGCCAAGCGTGCCGCCCAGCGCCACGTTCAACTCCTGGATGCCGCGGCAGATGGCAAGCAGCGGCACGCCGCGCTCGATCGCCTTGCGGATCAGCGGCAGCGTGGTGGAATCGCGCGCCGGGTCATAGGGGCCGTTGGCTTCGCTGGCGTCGCCGCCATAGAGTGATGGATGCACGTTGGACTTGGAGCCGGTGACCATGACACCGTCGACCGAAGACAACAGCTCGTCGAAATCGAGCCGGTCGCCGAAGGACGGCACCAAAAGCGGGAACACGCCGGCGCCGGAAAGTGCTGCCTCGATATATTGCTGCGGGACGGCATGCCAGGTGTAGTTGTCGAACTGACGGACGTCGGTCGATATGGCGACGAGCGGCTGGTGCATTTTGGGTCCGGATTCCATTTGGCGCGAAGCGAATAATCTATTGTGCCTGCAAAATAGGCGATCCGAAGGCGCTTTTCCATGGCAAGTTTCGCCATCTCGCATGGGCCACGCGGCGAACGTTAGACTATAGTTGCAGGCTGGCTGGCCGGCCCGCGGATTTGTCGCCAGCGCCGCCGTCAAATCCCGCTGCCATGCTGGACTCGACCCCTTGCCCGTGTATTGTTTCGGCAAATCGATACCGGGCGCGAGGAGATGTCCCTGATGTCGGTTTGTTGGTCCAAAAGGGAGGTTCTGCATGGATCGTCGTTCATTCATCCGCAAGGCCGGGGTCACCGGCGTGGGCGCTGCGGCGGCTGCCGCGACGCTAGCCGCACCGGCAATCGCCCAGTCCAATCCGAAAGTGACGTGGCGGTTGGCGTCATCCTTCCCCAAGTCACTCGATACGATCTATGGCGGCGCGGAAGTCTTCTCCAAGATGCTGTCTGAGGCGACGGACGGCAATTTCCAGGTCCAGGTCTTCGCCTCCGGCGAACTCGTGCCCGGCCTGCAGGCGGCCGACGCCACCACGGCCGGCACCGTCGAGGCCTGCCACACGGTGTCATACTATTACTGGGGCAAGGACCCGACATGGGCGCTGGGTGCGGCAGTGCCGTTCTCGCTCAACGCGCGCGGCATGAATGCCTGGCACTATCATGGCGGCGGCATCGACCTGTTCAACGAGTTTCTTGCCACGCAAGGCCTGTTCGGCCTGCCCGGCGGCAACACCGGCGTGCAGATGGGCGGCTGGTTCCGCAAGGAGATCAACACCGTCGCCGACCTCTCCGGCCTCAAGATGCGCATAGGCGGCTTTGCCGGCAAAGTGGTCTCGAAGCTCGGTGTCGTGCCGCAGCAGATCGCCGGTGGCGACATCTATCCGGCGCTGGAAAAGGGCACCATCGACGCCGCCGAATGGGTCGGCCCCTATGATGACGAGAAGCTCGGCTTCTACAAGGTCGCGCCCTACTACTACTATCCCGGCTGGTGGGAAGGCGGTCCGACCGTCCATCTCCTGTTCAACAAGGCGAAGTACGAAGAGCTTTCGCCGGCCTACAAGTCGCTGGTGCACACCGCCGCGCACGCGGCAGACGCCAACATGCTGCAGAAATACGACTATCTCAATCCTGCAGCGGTGAAGCGGCTGGTGGCCGGCGGCGCGAAATTGCGCCCGTTCAGCCAGGACATCATGGCCGCCTGTTTCGAGAAGGCCAATGAGGTCTACACCGAAATGGAAGCCACCAACGCGCCGTTTAAGAAGATCTGGGACTCGATCAAGGGCTTCCGCAAGGAGCACTATCTGTGGGCCCAGGTGGCCGAGTACAATTACGATACCTTCATGATGGTCCAGCAGCGCAACGGCAAGCTGTAGGAACATTAGCCCCTTCTCCCCGTCACTATACGGGGAGAAGGTCCCGGCAGGGGGATGAGGGGCGGCGCAAACTTCGGCGATCGCCTTGGGCCTGGTAGGCGCCTTGAGCCCGAAATTATACCTTATCCATCCAAGCGTTGACGCTGCCCCTTACCTGCCTGCCGGCATCCTCTCCCCGTATAGTGACAGGGAGAGGGACGCGGTCATCGTCGTTTCGCCAATCGCCAACGTCGCAGGATTGAGGCTGCCCTTCATTCCCTGCCCGGCACCACCAACACCTTGACCTCGCCGAGGGCGGCCGGGTTGGAGATAACCGAGGGGGCTCCGTCCAGGCCGACCTGTCTGGAGATGAGCTTGTCGATCTCGATTGCCCCGGACGCGACAAGGTCCGCCGCCCGCCTGTGGGTGAAGGGATTGATGAACGAGCCGAGAACCTTCAGTTCGCGAAACAGGATGTCGAACGGTTCGAAGGGCACTTTCACGCCTTGCGGCATCACGCCGACGATCACCACCGTGCCGCCGGACTTCGCCAGCCGCATCGATTGTTCGACGGTATCGGGGACACCGGCGCATTCGAGCACCACGTCGGCCCCGCCGGGCACAAGGCCGGTTGGGCCGGCGATCGCCTCGATCGGGTCGACCGCGCTTGGGTCGACCGTCGCCGTTGCACCGAGCTCTTCGGCGAGGGCACGGCGGGAGGCCTGCCGCGTCGACAGGATGATGGTCGCCGCTCCTGCGAGCCTCGCCAATTGCACGGTAAGCAGGCCGATGACGCCGCCACCAAGCACCACCACGGCAGCGCCGGGTCTGATTCCGGCGAGGTCGACAGCGTGCAGGCAGCAGGCCAGCGGCTCGCAGAAGGCGCCATGCGTTGGCTTGAGGTTCGCAGGCAGAAGAAAGGCCTGGCTCTGCGGCATCACGACGTAGTCGGCGAAGCCGCCGTCGCGATGGATGCCGATGGCCCTGAGATTGCTGCACAAATTGACCCGGCCAGCCCGACAATGACTGCAGCGTCCGCAGAAGATGTTGGGATCGCCGGTAACACGGTCACCGATGGCGATGCCGGAAACCGCATCACCGACAGCCTCGACGATGCCGCAGAATTCGTGACCAAGCGTCACCGGTGGGCTCGAAGGGAATTCGCCGTGGAGGAGGTGACGGTCGGTGCCGCAAACGCCGCAGGCTTCGACGCGCACCAGAACGTCCTGCGGTCCCGCAACAGGCTTGTCGACCTCCCGTAGCGCAATGCTGCCCACGGCTTCCAGGCGCATGGCTCTCATAACATCCTCACTCAGGTTCTCAGTGTTCACACATCAGTTGAAGTTCGGCGGCTGCGACAGGTCGGTCGCCGGCGCCGCCGGCTTGGCGGGCGGCGTCTCGCCGAAATTCGGCGGCTGCGAGAGATCGTTCAACGGTGGCGCCGCGGGTGATGGGCCACCGTTGGCTGGTGGTGGTGTGCCGAGAGGCGCAAGGCCTGGCATATCAGGCAAGTTGATCTCGATCGTTCCCGGATCGACGGCCGCACCCTTGTAGCGCATGACCATTTGCGGGAAGGCGATGGTCAGCCCGATCATGATCACCTGGATGCAGACGAAGGGCACGGCGCCCCAATAGATCTGGCCGGTGGTCACCGGCGCGATCTGCTTGCCGGTGAGGCGATCGAGATAGGGCACGCGCGCGGCGACAGAGCGCAGGTAGAACAGCGCAAAGCCGAAAGGCGGGTGCATGAAGGAGGTCTGCATGTTGACGCCGAGCAGCACGCCGAACCAGATCAGGTCGATGCCGAGCTTATCGGCTGCCGGCGCCAAAAGCGGCACGATGATGAAGGCGAGCTCGAAGAAATCGAGGAAGAAGGCGAGCACGAAGACCAGGATGTTGACGCCGATCAGGAACCCGACTTCGCCGCCCGGCAGCGACGTCAACAAATGCTCGACCCAGACGTGGCCGTTGACGCCGTAGAAGGTCAGCGAGAACACCCGCGCGCCGATCAGGATGAACAGCACGAAGGAGGAAAGCCTGGTGGTCGACGCGAGCGCCTGTTTGATGACATCCAGCGACAACCGCCCCTTCATTGCCGCCATCGCCAGGGCGCCAACCGCGCCCATGGCGCCGCCCTCCGTCGGGGTGGCGATGCCGAGGAAGATGGTGCCCAGCACCAGGAAGATCAGCGCCAGAGGCGGGATCAAAACGATGATCACCTGCTGCGCCAACCTGGACATCATGTTGATGTTCAGGCCCTTGTCGGCGATCGCCACGATATAGATCAGGATCACCCCGATGCTGGCGCCAAGGATATCGGCATTGTCGCCATGCGCCGGCGCAAGGTAGCGATAGGCCGCATATGAAGCCGCGACTGCCACCAGCAGTGCCGCGAGCAGCGACAGCACGCCGTGGCCAAGCGTGCGGGCCGCCAGCGGCAACGCCGGCATCGAGTTCGGCCGGACGATCGACATGGTCAGGATGTAGAGCGTGTAAAGGCCGGTCAGCACCAGGCCGGGGATCAGCGCGCCGGCATACATGTCGCCGACCGAACGGCCGAGCTGGTCGGCCAGAACGATCAGCACCAGCGACGGCGGGATGATCTGGGCGAGTGTGCCGGATGCCGCGATGACGCCCGACGCCAGTCGTCGGTCATAGCCGTAGCGCAGCATGATCGGCAGCGAGATCAGGCCCATGGCGATGACCGAAGCCGCGACCACGCCCGTGGTAGCGGCAAGCAGCGCGCCGACGAAAATCACCGCATAGGCAAGGCCGCCGCGAACCGGGCCGAACAGCTGGCCGATCGTGTCGAGCAGGTCCTCGGCCATGCCCGATCGTTCCAGCACGATGCCCATGAAGGTGAAGAACGGGATTGCCAAGAGCGTGTCGTTCGACATCACCCGGCTGCCGTAGAAATTGTCGGGCAGCGCATGCAGCAGCGGCCACGCCAGGTTGATCGAGCCGCCCGAATAGGGCGACAGCACGACACCGATGAAGAAGAACATCAGGCCGTTTGCGGCGAGTGAAAAAGCGACGGGATAGCCGATCAGCAGGAAGATGATCAGCGAAGCGAACATGATCGGCGCCATGTTCTGGGCGATGAACTCGATCATGGGCGCGCCTCCTGGGCGAGCGCCTTGGCCTCTTCAGCAAGGGCTTTAGCCTCGAGCTCGGCCTGTTCGTGCACCGAGATGAACGGATTGGGATCGTCCATGTCGCCGCGCATGATGGCTATCTTCTTGATGATCTCGGAGATGCCTTGCAGCGCCAGCAGGAAGAAGCCGACGAGCAGGATCGCCTTGGCCGGCCAGATGATCAGGCCGCCGGAATTGTTCGACATTTCGCCGCTGCGGAACGACAGCGACACGTAGGGGACAAAATAGATCACCATCAGCGTCACGAACGGCATCAGGAAGAAGACATGGCCGAGCAGGTCGATCCAGTGCTGCACGCGGCGCGACCACATGCCGTAGACGATGTCGATGCGGATATGGTCATTCTGCTTCAGCGTATAGGCGGCGGCCAGCATGAAGGCGGCGCCGAACAGGTACCACTGCAGTTCCAGCCAGGCATTCGACGAGACGTCGAAGACCTTGCGGATGATGGCATTGGCGGCGCTGACCAGGATTGCCAGCAGGATCAGCCACGATATCCACCTGCCGATGAACTCGTTCATACGGTCAATCGTTCTCGATAGAGCGAGCAGCCCTGCCATGCATTTCCTCCCTCAGGTCGAAGGCGCGCCGGCTCCCCTATTTTCCGTCGCGCCGCTGTGGCCCAACGGTATGCCGTGCGTGGTTCGGCGGGTCAACATGGCATGGCGCGATCAACGCCGTCGTGACGGGAGGCAGGGGATAAAGTGCCGACCGGCTGCTGCGTCATGCAACCAAAGTCTGACAGCGGATGCGGCGATCAGGCGATCTTCTGCTGGTCGCGGCCAGGACCGATCAGCACAAGTGCCGCGACCAGGAACAGATACATCCAGCCATCGCGCCATTCGACCGGGAAATAGCCGGCCCATAGCGACTCCGCCATGCCGAAGGCGGCCGCACCGAGCGCGGCCCGAGGCGGAGAGAGATAGCCGCCCACCGCCGTCACGAACAGGATTTTCAGCCCGTAGACAAGGCCGGAGCCGAAGCTGACATTGCCGTAGTAAAGGGCGGCCATGATTCCGGCCAGCGCGGCGCAGAAACCGCCGAACAGCACCGCATGCCGGAACACTGCACGCACGTCCACGCCGCACATGGCAGCCGCTTTGGGATCGTCGGAGACGGCGCGCCAGCGGCGGCCGAAGCCCGAGCGGGCAAACGCCCATGCAGCGAGCATGATTGCCGCCAGAACCACCGCGCAATCGATGAGCTGGATCAGCGTCAGCGTCGCCTGGAAGCCGGCATCCTGAGCAAAAACGATGGGCTGCGCCAGCATCGGCGGCAGCCACCAATCATGCGTGTCGGCGGCGATACGGCTTGCTTCCGACAGCACCAGCAGGATGCCGAGCGTCGTCACCACAATGGCATTGGGCGTGCGGTCGGCCAGCGGTTCGAAGACGCTGCGCGACAGCACGTGGCCGATCAGCGCGGCATAAAAGAAAGCCGTGACGACGCCGAGCACCACTGCCGCCAGCAAGGTCAGCCACAATACCTGATAGCCGAAGGCCACGGTCAGGATCATCGTCTGGCCGCAAAAGGCGAACAGCGCGCCATAGGCGAGATTGGTCCGGTGCAGGATGCCGTTGGTCAGCACGTAGCCGAAGGCAAGCAGCGCATAGAGCGCGCCGGAATGCAGCCCGTTCAGCACCTGCTGGAAGAAATAGAGCATGGACAGCTTTCAGGGCATGTCGCCCAAAAGTGCAAAGCGGTTTTGGGGCAACGACTTGCCTCAACAAAATCCTGCGCCGGAGCCCGCGCCAAGGTTTGCATCGTAAAATCTAACTTGTCAAACGCGATTTATCGGTTAGATTTCTGATATGACAGTATCTTGGACCCCACATCGCTTCACCGGCGGCATTCTTGCGCTCGATACGGCCAACACCGTGGTGTTGCGCAACGATCCGGAAAAGACTTTCGACCGTTTTGCCGATCCGGCCGAGATCGCGCGCTTCGCCAACGCCGCAACCGGCTTTCGCGGTGCCGAGCTTGGCGGCAGACCGCTGGAGGCGACCTCGCCGGACAGGATCGCCCCGGTGGTGCTGGCGATCCGCGAGACGACCGACCGCCTGTTTCGCGGCGCGGTGTCGAAAGGTGCGCTTGCCGCCGGCGACCTCGCCGCTTTTCTCAAGGCCTGCGCCAACGGCCTCGATCGGAGCCCTGCCGAAATCGGCGCACCGGGTAGACCGTTCGGCGATCCATCGACGCCGATCGCGTTCGAGGCGGCGCTGGCGGTTTCGGCCTTGTCGCTGCTGCGCGACGACACGGTCGCCAGGCTCAGGATCTGTCCCAATTGCAGCTGGCTGTTCGTCGACAGGAGCCGCAATTCCAGCCGCCTTTGGTGCGATATGGCTGTGTGCGGCAACCGCCAGAAAGCAAGCCGTCACTATCGCCGCCGCACGGCGGCACATGAGGTCAACAATGCTTAGGGTTGTTTTTCGTTCGATCCTTGTCGGTGCTGCGCTCATTGCAGCCGTTGCGCTTGGCGCCTGCCGCGACACCGGCGGCGACGGCAAGCTGTTCGAGGTTTCCGGCAAGGTCGTCGTCTTCAATTACCGCCTCGCCCGGGCGACCTATGTCGTGACGCTGCGGCCCCTGCAGCCGATGGGCGAAGGCCAGGTTGCGGTCGCCAGCTTCCAGAATCCGGCTGGCGGTCCTCCCCTGGTGATCGAGCAGAAGGTCTGGCCGAAGCTCGACAAGGTCAGCCTGGAAAGCCCGGCGCTGACCTGTATCGTCAAGGACAAGCCCTATGCGATTTCGATCAGCATCAGGGGTCCTGACGGCACGTTCCTGCAGAAGATCGACACGACGCTGATGTCGAGCGAGGACCAGTCGATCCTTCCCGACCGGCCGCTGGTGGTCGACCAGCTCTATACGGCCAATCCCGATCTTGCCGGCCATCCCGACGGCAAGCTGCCGGGTGAGCCGAAGCCGGATTGCTCGAAAGGCTGACGCGTCTTTGCCCGGCGCGACTGCGTGGAAATTTCTGGTCGCCGGACAACCGCCGCGGACCGATTTCGTGCCGAATACGCGACGGCAGCGGATCGTTCGTTGCGCTTTGCCTGGCACTTTCGATTTCGTTTGACCTGCCTTGCAAGCGGAGAAAGACTGCGCCATCTCACTCCTACGTTGGCTGCGCGCCCCCGGTGCTGTCTCCGCAGAGGAAATGCCTGATGACGCTGCACGACGTCGCGCTCGACGACAAGTTCGATCTTGGTAAGGAGCGCATCTTCCTGTCCGGCGCACAGGCGGTCATCCGCATGCTTTTGATGCAACGCGAGCGCGACCGCCGGGCCGGCCTCAACACGGCCGGCTTCGTGTCCGGTTATCGCGGCTCGCCGCTCGGCGGCCTCG
The DNA here is from genome assembly GCF_040318435.1 of Mesorhizobium sp. M1143. Taxonomy (NCBI): domain Bacteria; kingdom Pseudomonadati; phylum Pseudomonadota; class Alphaproteobacteria; order Hyphomicrobiales; family Phyllobacteriaceae; genus Mesorhizobium; species Mesorhizobium sp. M1143. Next base: position 34,297 of record NZ_JAMYMJ010000014.1, read on the forward strand.
ATATGCAGCTGTGGCGGGCGAAAAAGCAGCTGGCGCAGGCCGACATCGTTTTCCAGCCCGGCCTCAACGAGGAGCTTGCCGCCACCGCCTGCTGGGGCTCTCAGCAGACGGAATTAATGGGCGAAGGCAAGCATGACGGGGTGTTTTCGGTCTGGTACGGCAAGGGACCGGGCGTCGACCGCTCCGGCGACGTTTTCCGCCACGCCAACCTCGCGGGATCGTCGAAGCATGGCGGCGTGCTTGCGCTGATGGGCGACGACCATATGGCCGAATCATCGACCAATGCGCACGCCACCGAATTCCTGTTCGTCGACACCATGGTGCCGATCCTCAACCCGGCCGGCGTTCAGGAGATCATCGACTACGGCCTCTACGGCTTTGCCATGTCGCGCTTCGCCGGCACCTGGGCGGCTATCAAATGCGTCAAGGACAACATCGAATCCACGGCCTCCGTCGATGCCGCGCTCGAGCGCCTGAACATCGTCGTGCCGGAGTTCGATATGCCGCCCGGCGGCCTCAACATCCGCGATGAGATCGACATGCTCGGCCAGGAGGAGCGGCTGCATGAATACAAGCGCGCCGCTGCATCCGCCTTCATCCATGCCAACGGCCTGAACCGCATCGTCTATTCGGGCGGCCGGGCGCCGAAGCTCGGGATCATCACGCTCGGCAAGAGCTATCTCGATGTCCGCCAGGCGCTGGAAGACATCGGCGTCGACGAGGCCGCCGCCAACCGCATCGGCATCCGCCTGTTCAAGGTCGGCTGCCCCTGGCCGCTCGACCTGCAGCATATCGCCGAATTCGCCCGCGGCCTCGACACCATCGTCGTCGTCGAGGAGAAGCGCTCGCTGATCGAGGTGCAGCTGCGCGAAAACCTCTACGGCACCGCCACCCAGCCGGCGATCGTCGGCAAGAAGGACGAGCGCGGCGACTGGCTGTTCCCGGCCAAGGGCGCGCTCGACCCCAACGAGATCGCCATTGCGCTGGGCGAGCGCATCCTGCGCACAATCGGCCCTTCGGAAGAGATCACTGCCAAGGTGGCGAAGCTGCGCCAGTTCCAGGCGATGCTTGCCGACACCAGCGATATCGGTTCGCGCACGCCGTTCTTCTGCTCCGGCTGCCCGCACAATTCCTCGACCAAGGTGCCCGACGGCTCGATCGCCGCCGCCGGTATCGGCTGCCATTTCATGGCGCTGTGGATGGACCGCAACACGGTCGGCTTCACCGCCATGGGCGGCGAGGGCGCACAATGGGTCGGCCAGGCGCCATTCTCCAAGCGCGGCCACATTTTCCAGAATCTCGGCGACGGGACCTACAATCACTCCGGCACGCTGGCGATCCGCTTCGCGCTGTCGACCGATGCCAACATCACCTACAAGATCCTCTACAACGACGCCGTCGCCATGACCGGCGGCCAGCCGCATGAAGGCGGCCTGACTGTCGACATGATCGCCAGGCAGGTGCGCGCCGAAGGCGTCGAGCGCATCGCCATCGTCACCGACGAGCCGGGCAAATATGCAGGAAAGGCCGAATTCCCCTCCGGCGCCACCATCCACCACCGCGACGACCTCGACCTCGTCCAGCGCGAGCTGCGCGACGTCAAGGGCGTCTCGGTGCTGCTCTACGACCAGACCTGCGCCGCCGAAAAGCGCCGCCGCCGCAAGCGCGGCACCTTCCCGGATCCCGACAAGCGGGTCTTCATCAACGAACTGGTCTGCGAGGGCTGCGGCGATTGCGGGGTGCAATCGAACTGCGTCTCGATCCAGCCGGTCGAAACCGAGTTCGGCCGCAAGCGCAGAATAGACCAGTCGAGCTGCAACAAGGACTTCTCCTGCGTCAACGGCTTCTGCCCGTCCTTCGTCACCGTGCACGGCGCCAAGATCAGGAAGGCCGAAGGCATTGCCGGGCGCTCCGACCCGCTTGACGGCGTGCCGGTGCCGGCCGAATTCCCGCTCGGTAGCGAGGGTTGGGCGGCGATCATCGACGGCGTCGGCGGCACCGGCGTCGTCACCATAGGTGCTGTGCTCGGTATGGCCGCCCATCTCGAGGACAAGGGCTGCGGCATGATCGACATGGCCGGCCTCGCCCAGAAGGGCGGTTCGGTGTTCACCCATGTCCGCATCGCCCGCACGCCGGACGACATCCACGCGATCCGCGTTTCGGCCGGCAAGGCCGACCTGGTACTCGGCTGCGACCTTGTCGTGTCCGGCGCCAAGAAGGTGCTTGGCGCGGTGCGCGAAGGCCATACCATCTTCCTTGCCAACACTGCCGAGATCATGCCTGGCGAATTCGCCCGCTCGGCCGATTTCTCGCTGCCCATCGAGCGCCTGAAGAAGGCGATCCGCGCTGCCGCCGGCGACGACAAGACGCATTTCTTCGACGCCACGCGCACCGCCACCCAATTGTTCGGCAATTCGCTCGGCGCCAACATGTTCATGCTCGGCTTCGCCTTCCAGCATGGCGGCCTGCCGCTGTCGGCGCAAGCTGTTGAAAAGGCGATCGAATTGAACGGCGAGGCGGTGGCGATGAACATCGCGGCGTTCCGCTGGGGCCGGCGCGCCGCGCATCAGCCGGAGTTTGTGCGCGGCCTCATCGCGCAACCGGGCAAGGCCACCGGGAACGCCGAGACGCTGGACGATATCATCGCCCGCCGCGTCGCTTTCCTCTCTGCCTATCAGAATGCCGCCTATGGCAGGCGCTATGCCGAGAAGCTGGCGGTTTTGCGTGCTGCCGAGGCCAAAGCCGTGCCTGGCTCGACCGCGGTGACCGAGGCCGCCGCCAGAAACCTGTTCAAGCTGATGGCGATCAAGGACGAATATGAGGTGGCGCGGCTCTACACCGACGGCTCCTTCGCTATGGAGCTGTCAAAACAGTTCCAGAGCTACGACAAACTCGAATTTCATCTGGCGCCACCGATCATGGGCAGGCGCGGCAATGACGGCAAGCCGAGGAAATCGAGCTTCGGCCCGTGGATGATGAAGGGATTTCGCCTGCTGGCGGCGCTGAAAGGCCTGCGCGGCACGGCCTTCGACGTGTTCGGCTACAGCACTGAGCGGCGCATGGAGCGGCAGCTTCTGGCCCGCTATGAGGCCGATCTGGAGCTTGTCGCCAAGGCACTTGCGCCAGGCAGGATCGAGGCCGCCATCGCCCTTGCCTCGGTGCCGGCGCTCATTCGCGGCTACGGCCATGTCAGGCAAGCCAGCGCCGAAAAGGCGGCGGGCGAGCGCACAAGGCTTGTCGAGCGGCTGGCCAACACGCCGGCGCGGCCTGAACTTCAGGCCGCCGAGTGATCGATACGCCTTGTTTACCTGAACACGAATTTTCGCGGTTTACGCCGATGGAGCCGACTTGACGCCAGGCGTCGGAACGGCATCTCTAAACCTTTCTTAAGGCGAATGTGACATGACTGCGGTTCGTGCGACACCGCAGGCCATGCAAGAAAACAAAGCCGCAGAGATAGGTGAGGACGTCTATGCTGGGTTCGTGCGATCGTTGTTCAACGATCCCGGGATCCTGCTGATTGGCGCATTTTGCCATGGCCTCATCGGCATTCTGGTTTATTTTACCTCGGGGCATCCGGCCTATCTTGCATTGGCCGCGCTTATGCTTGGGGCGGGGCTTTACCGTTACTACGGCATCCGCAAAGGCCTGCGCATAGGCAGTTTCGAAACTTATGAACAAGCCAAGAAGTGGGAACGCTACTACCTGGTTGGCGGCACCATCCAGGCTTTCTTCATGGGGCTTTTCTGCTTCACCTCAATCTATCTCATTCCCGATGTCTTCGGGGAAAGCGCCGCCATCGCCGTCATAATGGGCTCGACGGTGACCATTGTCGGCCGCAATTACGGCTCCAAGACCATGGTTGCGGTGCAGGCCTTCACGGTCGTGCTGCCGATCGCGGTCGGGCTGATGCTCAAGGGACATCTCGGCGATTTCATCCTCGGCCTCTACATCGTGCCGTTCATCTTCATCATCACCCGGATGGCCAGCCACGTCCGCACCGTGCTGTTCAACGCCATTTCGGAGCGCAAGACGGCCGCCAGGCTCGCCGAGCGCTTCAACCGCGCGCTCAACACCATGTCGCATGGCCTGGTCATGCTCGGCCCCGACGGCAAGGTCGTGGTCGGCAATGCCGAAGCCGCGCATCTGATGTCGCTGCGCTCGCCTGACCAACTGCTCGGGCGGTCGATCCATTCGCTGCTCCTGCGCGGCGTCGCCGGAGGCATGCTGGCGCCGAAAGACTGTCGTTATGTCGAAGCGCAGCTGACGCGCGCCTTGCGCGAGGGCCGCGACCGCAAGGTGCTGGTCTCCTTCTCCAATGGCCAGCACTATGAGTTCTCGGCCCGCGAAGGCAATCAGGATCTCGGTGTCATCACCTTCGAGGACGTCACCGCCCGCGTCGAGGCTGAGGAAAAAATCCGCTTCATGGCGCGCTATGACAGCCTTACCGGCCTGCCGAACCGCGCGTATTTCCATGAGCTGGTCGGTGAAGCCATGGCGTCGGGCAGCCGCGACCGCCTGTGCGCCCTGGCGGTGCTCGATCTCGACGATTTCAAGAGCGTCAACGACACCCTCGGCCATCCGGTCGGCGACGGACTTATCTATGCCGTTGCCGAGCGGCTGGCGGCCGTCGCCGGGCAAGGCGTCAATGTCAGCCGTTTCGGCGGCGACGAGTTCATGATCTTCTTCGACCGCGTCGAGGATGAAAGCCATCTGACGGGCCTGCTCGACCAGATCTTTGCCGATCTGCAGGGCGAGGTCGACGTCGCAGGCCACGGTCTGCGCATCCAGGCAAGCGCGGGCGCCGTGCTGTCCAGGGTCGACGACACCGATGTCGACGCCATGATCGTCAAGGCCGATCTGGCGCTCTACAAGGCCAAGGAACTCGGCAAGAACAACTGGCGGCTGTTCGAGGCAGCGATGGATGCGGCGTTCCGCAACCGCCAGCTGATGAAGGCCGACCTGCGCACGGCGGTCGAAGGCAAGGCGCTGCGGGTGGTCTATCAGCCGATCGTGGCGATGAACACCATGCGCATCGCCAGCTGCGAGGCCCTGTGCCGCTGGGATCATCCCGATCTCGGGCCGGTTTCGCCCAGCATCTTCATTCCGCTGGCCGAAGAAATGGGCATCATCTCCGAGATCAGCACCTTCGTGCTCGCGGCTGCCTGCGCCGAATGCGCCAAATGGCCGGGCCAGACCAGCGTCTCCGTCAACCTTTCGGCCAAGGATTTCCGCAACCGCGACGTTGTCCAGAAGGTTCGCGACGCGCTTGCCACTTCGGGGCTCGCCGCTGGCCGCCTCGAGATCGAAGTCACCGAAACCGCGCTGCTCGACGACAAATCGCTAACGCGCCAGTATATCGAGGAACTGAAGCAGCTTGGCGTGCGCATTGCGCTCGACGATTTCGGCACCGGCTATTCAAGCCTGAGCTACCTCCACAAGCTGCCGCTCGACAAGATCAAGATCGACCGTTCGTTCCTGATGGACGTGACCCAGAACAAGCGTTCGCTCGACTTGTTGAAGGGCATCGTCGACCTGACTCGCGTGCTCGGGCTGACCGTCACCATCGAAGGTGTGGAAACCTTCGAACAGCTGAAGATCCTGGTGCATTCGGTCAAGCCGGACCTCGTCCAGGGCTTCCTGTTTGGCGCAGCACTCAGTGCCTCGGGCATAGAGACCATGTCCAACGTGACCTGGCCTTTCGCCGCCGAGCTGCGGCCGGCGGCAAAACTCGCCACGCCCTGACCCGTCATTGAATTGCGCTTGAAAAGCCCGTCTAAAAAGCGTTGTATTGTCTAGACGTTAACTGATTGTTAAGGTTAATGATCGGTAAACACAGACGATTAGAGTTTCATCTTCTTGTTCCTTCGGTCGTCCGGTATTGTTCTCCTGCGGCGGTACGAGGGGAAGTAATGGACACGCATCAGTCAGGTGTGCTTTCGGGTGCGGCAGTCAAATCTGGCCCGCCTTCCCTGTTCGCCCGCAACGTCCTCGACGTCCTCGAGCGTGTCGAATACCGGCGCTGCGAAAGCGGCGAGGATCTCGAAGCGGTCTACCGGCTGCGCTACAAGGCCTTTCATACACACGGCCTGCTTGACACCATTACCGAACAGAAGCTCGTCGATCACCTTGACGAAGTGCGCAATTGCTACTGTTTCGGCGTCTTCATGGATGGCGAGCTAGTCAGCACCGTCAGGCTCCACCATTTGACCCGTGAGACCCCCGAAGCGCCGATCATGACCGTTTTCGGCGACCGGCTGCTGCTGCGGCTGGCGCGCGGTGAAACCTTCATCGACCCGAGCCGGTTGGCGATCGATCCGCAAATGTCGTCGGCCAACCGCGCCCTGCCCTATGTCACGCTGCGGCTCGCGGTTATCGCCAACACCTTCTTCAACGCCACCAGCTGCATTTCGATGATCCGCGAGGAGCACACGGCCTTCTACCATCGCATCTTCGGATCGGTGCAGGTCGGCGAGCCGCGCCTCTACCCGCCCTTCACCATGCCGATCTTCTTCTATGAATCGATCTGCGAGCAGAACATGGCCCCGACGCTGGAGCGCTTTCCCTTCTTCCAGTCGACGGCGCTGGAGCGGCGTATGCTGTTTGCCAAGGCGCCGGCCGGCGAGCTCGCGCCGCTGACCATCCTGCCCACCGCCAAATATTTTCGCGAAGCAGCGTAATGTCGGCAAAGCCGGCGCACTTTAGCGCCCGGTGCGAGGAGCTTTCCGGCCGCTTCGGCGTTCTGGACGTCACGACCCCGATGCGGCCATAGAAAGGAACCGGACATGCATATTCCCGAGCTAGCACTGACCCCGCTGATCTCGCTGATTGCCGGCGTGCTGATCCTGGTGATGCCGCGGCTGCTCAACTACATCGTCGCGCTCTATCTGATCGTCATTGGGGTGCTCGGGCTGTTTCCGCATCTGGCCGGTTGAAACGCAAAACCCTCAACGTTCGACGTTAGGCCGGCGACAAGCCATACCGCCGGCTTTCAACATTCCTTTGAGGCTGTTGTCACTGGTCGTGCGGCAATAGCGCCATTGCTCTTGGCCCGGCTTTTCGCTATGTGCCTCAAAGATGTCTTCGAAGGGGTATTCCTATGGCTGATCACACGCCGACCGGTCCTGTCGAACTGGGCGCGAAGATGGACTATGCCGAACATGACCGCACCTATCATGGCTTTCTGGCGCTGGCCAAATACGGCTCGCTGTTCTGCGGCGCCCTGCTCCTGGGCATGGCTTTCGGCTTCTTCGCAGGCGGCTTTTTCTCCGCGACCATCCTGTTCGTGCTGATCCTCGCCCTCGGCGCCTTCATTCTCCGATAGTCTCTTCAGACCCTTGCCAGGGGCGTAGCCGGACATCCGGCCGCACTCTTTCGCAAGCCGCACTCTTGCGCAAACAGGTTCCAGCCGAAAGGATCATGCGGTGGGACAGACGGTTTTCATCCCTCGCGAACTCGATGCCAGCGAGCCTCGTGTCGCGGCCTCGCCCGATACCGTGAAGCGGCTGGCGGCGCTGGGCTTCGATGTCACCGTAGAGACGGGCGCCGGCACCAGGTCGCGCATTCCCGATGAGGAGTTCGCCAAGGCGGGCGCCGCGATCGGCAAGGCTTCGGATGCGAGCCGGGCGGATGTGGTGCTGAAGGTGCGCCGGCCGACCGACGCCGAGCTGAAGGGCTACAAATCGGGTGCGGCGGTCATCGCCATCATGGATCCCTACGGCAATGATGCCGCGGTCGCGGCGCTTGCCGAGGCTGGGGTCACCGCCTTCTCGATGGAATTCATGCCGCGCATCACCCGCGCCCAGTCGATGGACGTGCTGTCGTCGCAGGCCAATCTCGCCGGCTACCAGGCCGTGATCGACGGCGCATCGGAGTATGACCGCGCGCTGCCGATGATGATGACGGCGGCCGGCACCGTGCCGGCGGCGAAGATCTTCATTATGGGCGTCGGCGTTGCCGGCCTGCAGGCGATCGCCACGGCGCGCCGTCTCGGCGCCGTCGTCACCGCCACCGACGTTCGTCCCGCCGCCAAGGAACAGGTGGCGTCGCTCGGCGCAAAGTTCCTCGCCGTCGAGGACGAGGAGTTCAAGGCGGCCGAGACCGCCGGCGGCTACGCCAAGGAAATGTCGAAGGAGTACCAGGCCAAGCAGGCAGCGCTCACCGCTGAGCACATCGCCAAGCAGGACATCGTCATCACCACGGCGCTGATCCCCGGCCGTCCGGCGCCGAAGCTGGTGTCGGCGGCGATGGTCGCCTCGATGAAGCCGGGCTCGGTGATCGTCGACCTCGCCGTCGAGCGCGGCGGCAATGTCGAAGGCGCAGTTGCAGGCCAGGTGTTGACCACGGCCAATGGCGTGAAAATCGTCGGCCACCTCAACGTGCCCGGCCGCGTCGCCGCATCGGCCTCGCTGCTCTACGCCAGGAACCTGTTCGCCTTCCTCGAGACGCTGGTCGACAAGACCAGCAAGACGCTCGCCATCAACCGCGAAGACGATCTGGTCAAGGCGACGATGCTGACCGACGCTGGCCGCGTGGTGCATCCGGCCTTCGCCAAGGCGGCGGAACAGCCCCATATCGAACCGGCGGCCATTCCGGCCGAGACCATGGTGGCTGATGCCACGCCGAAGAAGGCTGCACCGAAAAAGGCGTCCGACAAAGCCACTGCCGGCAAGTCCGCCGCCAAGCCGAAGGGGATCGCGTGATGGATCAGACCTTGCAGAAAGCCCTCGATCAGCTCGACCAGGCAAGTGCCGCCGTCCGGCTGGCTGTGCAGAACCTGGCCAACGCGCCCGGTGGCGCCGATGCGGCGGGCGATGCCGCGCACGCACTGTCCGGCGGCGCCATCGATCCCTTCGTCTTCCGCTTCGCCATCTTCGTACTTGCGATATTCGTCGGATACTACGTCGTCTGGTCGGTGACGCCGGCGCTGCACACGCCGCTGATGGCGGTCACCAACGCCATCTCCTCGGTCATCGTCGTCGGCGCGCTGCTGGCCGTCGGCATCTCGGCCTCCGGCATTGCCACCGGCTTCGGCTTCGTCGCGCTGATGCTGGTCTCGGTCAACATCTTTGGCGGCTTCCTGGTCACCCAGCGCATGCTGGCCATGTACAAGAAGAAGGACCGGTAGAGAGCCATGAACGCCAACTTCGCGTCCTTCCTCTACCTCGTCTCCGGCGTCCTGTTCATCATGGCGCTGCGCGGCCTGTCGCATCCGACCACCAGCCGCCAAGGCAATCTCTACGGCATGATCGGCATGGGCATTGCCATTGCCACCACGCTGGCGCTGGCGACTCCGTCCGCCGGGCGCTTCGGCCTGATCGTGCTTGGTCTGGCCATCGGCGGCGGCGTCGGCGCCGTTACAGCGCGCCGCATCGCCATGACTTCGATGCCGCAGCTGGTCGCCGCCTTCCACTCGCTGGTCGGCCTTGCCGCCGTCATGGTGGCGGCAGCCGCCATCTACGCGCCGGAAAGTTTCGGCATCGGCACGAATGGCGACATCCACGCCCAGGCGCTGATCGAGATGAGCCTTGGCGTTGCCATCGGCGCCATCACTTTCACCGGCTCCGTCATCGCCTTCCTCAAGCTCGATGGCCGCATGTCGGGCAAGCCGATCATGATCGGCGGCCGTCACATCATCAACGCGGTCCTCGGCATCGCGCTGATCGTGCTGATCGTGCTTCTGGTCACCACCGAGGCCAAGCTGGTGTTCTGGCTGATCGTCGCGGCGTCGCTGGCGCTCGGCGTCCTCTTGATCATCCCGATCGGCGGCGCCGACATGCCGGTCGTCGTCTCGATGCTGAATTCTTATTCCGGCTGGGCCGCCGCGGCACTCGGCTTCACGCTTGGCAATCTGGCGTTGATCATCACCGGCGCGCTGGTCGGCTCGTCCGGCGCCATCCTGTCCTACATCATGTGCAAGGGCATGAACCGGTCGTTCATCTCGGTCATCCTCGGCGGCTTCGGCGGCGAGACCGCGGCGGTTGCCGATGACGGCATCGAACGCACGGTCAAACAGGGCTCGGCCGACGACGCCGCCTATCTGATGATGAACGCACAGAAGGTCATCATCGTGCCGGGTTACGGCATGGCGGTTGCCCAGGCCCAGCACGCGCTGCGCGAAATGGCCGACAAGCTGAAGGCCAATGGCGTCGACGTCAAATACGCCATCCACCCGGTCGCCGGCCGCATGCCCGGCCACATGAACGTGCTGCTCGCCGAAGCCAATGTTCCCTATGACGAAGTGTTCGAACTGGAAGACATCAACTCCGAGTTCGCGCAGGCCGATGTCGCCTATGTAATCGGCGCCAACGACGTCACCAATCCGTCCGCGCGCGACGACAAGTCGTCGCCGATCTACGGTATGCCGATCCTCGACGTCGACAAGGCCCGCACCTGCCTGTTCGTCAAGCGCTCGCTCGGCTCGGGCTACGCCGGCATCGACAACACGCTGTTCTACAAGGACGGCACCATGATGCTGCTCGGCGACGCCAAGAAGATGACCGAGGAAATCGTCAAGGCGATGGATCACTGATCCCGCCGCAACCTTCCACTGGAAGGTTGTCGGTCCATCATCGGAAACAAAAAAGCCCGGTTCGACCGGGCTTTTCTATGTTGAAGACCGGTTCAGCGGCTGGTCAGGAAAACCGCTTCCTCGTCGTCGCGCTGCCTGCCGCCCAGTGCTGCCGCAGCGCTGGCGATGAAGGCGCCGATAACCAGCGACAGGGCGCCAAGCAGTGCGAAGGTGGCGCTGCCTTTCCGGGCGGCGTCGGCGGCCTGCTTGGCCTTGACCTTGGCGTCCTCGACCCTGGCCACCAGGGCGTCGACACGCGCCTTGGCGTCAGCCTCGGAAAGCCCGGTGCGGGCGGCGACGAGCTGCGACAGATAGGTCTTGTCGTCAGCCGAAATTTCGCCTGCCGCCGCACTGGCGATGAGGATGCGCGAAGCCTGCCCGGCCGCAGCCGCATCGCTGTCCGGATTGGCCGCCGCGAGCCTGGCGGCATCAGCCGGACGGAACAGCGTATCCACGAGATAGGATGTCGCATTGTCGGTCGGTGCGCTGCCGGCATTGGCGGACGCGCCGGCCGAAGCACCCATGGCGGCGCCCGAGGCAACAGTAGAAGCCGCCTGCACGCCTGAACCAAGCACTGCCGACAGCGCCGACCCGAGAATGCCGACGACCAGCAATGTCGCCAGCGCCCAGGCGAGGAGGCCGTGCGCGGTGTCACGGAAATAGACCTCGTCGGTGTGGATGCCGACCCATTTGGTGCGCAGGCGTCCGGCAAGATAGCCACCGACCCCGGAGGACAGCCATTGCACGATGATGAGCCAGATGGCGCCGGACACTGCGAAGGTGGTCAGCGAGGCACTGGCGCCGGACCACGGCGAGACCATGGTCAGCCCCAGCCCCGAACCGAGCAGCATGAGGATGAAGGTCAGCGTCGAGGCCGCGAAGGCGCCGGCGATGATCGGACCCCAGCTGACGGCCGGGGCGGAGGATTCTGTTGAGGCGGATACGTCGACAGCCGATACGGTGGACTGCATCGACGCCTCCTACCGTACGAACAGCATGATGAGAATGATGATCGGGATCGGAATACCGAGCAACCAGAGCAAAATACCGCGTCCCATAAAGAGCCTCCCTGCGAGAAATTGATCGATGTCGTCACAATGTTCCTGAGCGATTTCCGTTCCGAAGGGCAATGAAATGATTTGCTTGCCGGGAACGGAACTATTTTCCGCGCGGCCCGAGGCACGACTGCGAAACTGTGGATTGGTTCACGGAGTTCCACATGGGCTGCCGTGTATTGTTGGCTCGGTGAGCCGGGGTAGCATGAGCGATCCCGCCGTCGGATGTCGTCAACGGAGACGCTGATGCCCAAGACTGTCGCATCGCTGGCTTACAAAAAGGCGCAGCCCGGCCAGGCGGTGGTGATCGTGCACGGCATGGGCGAGCAGCGGCCGATGGGTACGCTGAGGGGATTCGTCCAGGCGGTCTGGAGCAGCGATCCCACCCGTGCTCCACCCTACGCCCAGATTCCCGATCCGGCCGTTTCCGGCGCCACGATCAACCAGAGCTGGATCACGCCCGACAGCCGGACCAAGTCACACGAGCTGCGCCGCATCACCACGCCCTACGACGTCGATGGCCGCCGTACCGATTTCTACGAGCTTTATTGGGCCGACATCACGCAAGGCACGACGCGCGGCCGGCTGGCCGCCTGGGTGACGAACCTGTTGTGGCGCAAGCTCGCCGACATTCCGCTCGACGCCCGCAAGCTTTACGTCGCCACACTTCTGATCGTTATCGTCATCCTGGGCGCAGCACTCGTGCTGGCAACATCGGTCTGGCAACAGGCCGTTACCTTGACGACCGGCCTGATGATCACCACCCTCGCTTCTTTTGTCATCTGGGCGGTGGATCAGTTCGCCCTGCCCTATTTCGGCGACGTCGCCGCTTATGTGCGCGCCGAGGCGGCGACGATCGAGAAGCGTGCGCTGATCCGCGACAGAGGCCTGACGTTGCTCAAGACGCTGATGAAGGACGATGCTTACGACCGCATCGTGCTGGTCTCGCACAGCCTTGGGTCGATCATCGCCTATGATCTGCTGCAGATCCTGTGGGCCGAGTTCCGGCCGCGAAGGCTGGAAGCGGTCCGCGACAAGGCCAAACTGGCGGCGGTCGAGGCCATCGACAAGGCAACGCTCGGCTCTGATGGGTCAGCGTGGCCAAACAATCTTGAAGACCTCGCCGGGTTCCGGCGCGGCCAATGGGCGCTCTACCAGCAGCTTCGGACCAAGGACGCCGACCACCCGCTGCCCTGGAAGATCAGCGATTTCGTCACGCTTGGCAGTCCGCTCTCCCACAGCGAATTCCTGGTGACCTACAATCTCGCGGAATTCAGGCGTGGCCTTGCCGAGCGCCTGTTCTCGGCCTGCCCGCCGATTGCCGATGACGGGCGCGCCGGCGGCACCGTGCTTTACCAGGAAGGACACAGCCAAGCAGGCAAGGCGCAGCGCGCGGTGCATCATGGCGCGGTGTTTGCGGCAACGCGCTGGACGAACGTCTACGACCGCGGCAATGGCTGGGCGACAGGCGATCCGATTTCCGGTCCGATGACGGAAAATTTCGGCCCCGGTGTGGAGACCATCCAGGTCGAGCTTCGCAGCTCACTTGGCCGTATCTTCACCCACACGCTTTATTGGTCATCGACGGCAAACGGCGTCGAAATCGCCCCGCCGGCGGGCACCGCGCCGCGCTCGCATCTGCAAGTGCTGCGCGACGCCGTCGATCTCGGGCGAAAGCTGGACCGAGTTGAGTGGCGGCGTTGAGAACGGTTCATCGCAAACGCTGGAGATTGGCTGAGACCTCACCCACGTCGTCATCCTAGGGCGAAACAGGAGCGAAGCTCCGTCGCGAAGACCCTAGGATGACGAAGCGATGGGCGCGCAGCCATCAAATGTCCAGATTGGCCACCGACAGCGCGTTGTCCTGGATGAATTCGCGCCGCGGCTCGACCTCGTCGCCCATCAGCCGCGAGAACAAACTGTCAGCATCGGTTGCGTCATTCACCTTGACCTGCAGCAGCGAGCGCACATTCGGGTCGAGCGTGGTTTCCCAGAGCTGCTCGGCATTCATCTCGCCGAGGCCCTTGTAGCGCTGCATGGTCAGGCCCTTGCGGCCGGTCGCAAACACCGCGTTGAGCAGCGCCAGCGGCCCCGAAATGACTTCGGAGACATCCTTGCGGCGCAGCACCGGCGGCTCGCCATAGACTTCCATGAGGCGCGGGGCATAGCGGTCGAGCTGGCGTGCGTCGGCTGAATTTATCAGCCCGGCATCGAGCTGCGCGAATTCCTTGACGCTGCGCACCGTGCGTTCGAACACATAGCCGCCGACGCCTTCATTGGAGGTCGACAGCCGGCCGGTCCAGCCGCGCTCGGTGTCCTCGGCAATGATATCGAGGCGCTGGGCGACGCGTTCGGCCATGGCATTGGCGCGGCCGAGGTCGTTTAGCACATCGGCGTTGAGCGCGCCGGCGATCGCCGCCTGTTCGACCACGCCCCTGTTGTAGCGCGTGTGCAGCCCGTTGATGAGCTGGCGCACGGCCAGTGCATCATCGATCGAGCCGCGCAGATCCTGTCCGGCCCGCGCCTCGCCGGAGGCAAGCGTCAGCGACGCCTCCTCCAGCCCGGAGCCGATCAGGAATTCCTCGAAGGCGCTCTCGTCCTTGATGTATTGCGAGCTTTTTCCGCGCGTCACTTTGTAGAGCGGCGGCTGGGCGATGTAGAGATGGCCGCGCTCGATCAGCTCCGGCATCTGGCGGAAGAAGAAGGTGAGCAGCAAGGTCCTGATATGGGCGCCGTCGACGTCGGCGTCGGTCATCAGGATGATCTTGTGGTAGCGCAATTTGTCGGCGTTGAACTCGTCCTTGCCGATCGAGGTGCCGAGCGCGGTGATCAGCGTGCCGATCATCTCGGAGCCTAGCATGCGGTCGAAGCGGGCGCGCTCGACATTGAGGATCTTGCCGCGCAGCGGCAGGATCGCCTGGTTCTGGCGCGAACGGCCGCCCTTGGCGGAGCCGCCGGCCGAGTCACCCTCGACGATGAAGATTTCGGATTTCGCCGGGTCGCGTTCCTGGCAGTCGGCAAGCTTGCCGGGCAGAGAGGTGACGCCGAGCGAGCTTTTGCGGGTGATGTCGCGGGCCTTGCGCGCGGCTTCACGCGCCGCGGCCGCCTGGATCACCTTGTCGATGACCACCTTGCCCTCGGTCGGGTGTTCTTCCAGCCATGTGCCAAGCGCCTCGTTGACCAGGCCTTCGACCACGGGCCGCACCTCTGACGAGACCAGCTTGTCCTTGGTCTGCGAGGAGAATTTCGGGTCGGGCACCTTGACCGACAGCACCGCCGTCAGGCCTTCGCGGCAGTCGTCGCCGATCAGCGCCACCTTTTCCTTCTTGGTCAGGCCCGACGATTCGCCATAGCCGGTGATCTGGCGCGTCAGCGCGCCACGGAAGCCGGCCAGATGGGTGCCGCCATCGCGCTGCGGGATGTTGTTGGTGAAGGCCAGCACGTTCTCGTGGTAGCTGTCGTTCCACCACATCGCCACTTCGACGGTGATGCCGTCGCGCTCGGCCTTGATGGCGATCGGCTTGTCGATCAGCGGTTTCTTGACCCGGTCGAGATATTTGACGAACTCTTCCAGGCCGCCATCATAGTGCAGTTCGTGGCGCACGAGATCGGCATGGCGGGCATCGGTCAAAATGATGCGCACCCCGGAATTCAGGAAGGCGAGCTCGCGCAGCCGGTGCTCCAGCGTGCCGAAGTCGAATTCGACCATGGTGAAGGTTTCGGACGACGGAAAGAAGGTGATCTCGGAACCGCTGCGGCCCTCATAGGTGCCGGGCTGCTTGTTCTGCTCATAGCTGCCGGTGGCCTTGAGCGGCGCATCGGCATTGCCATGCGTGAAGCTCATCTCGAAAATCTGGCCGTTGCGGCGGATTTTCAGCTTCAGCCAGGCCGACAGCGCATTGACCACCGAGACGCCGACGCCGTGCAGGCCGCCAGACACCTTGTAGGAATTCTGGTCGAATTTGCCGCCGGCATGCAGCTGCGTCATGATCACTTCGGCCGCCGAAATGCCTTCGCCAGTGTGAATATCGGTCGGAATCCCGCGGCCATTGTCGATAACGGTGACCGAACCGTCGGGATTAAGCGTCACCGTGACCAGGTCGGCATGGCCGGCCAGCGCCTCGTCGATGGCGTTGTCGACCACCTCATAGACCATGTGATGCAGGCCCGAGCCGTCGTCGGTGTCGCCGATATACATGCCCGGCCGCTTGCGGACAGCGTCCAACCCCTTCAAAACCTTGATGGAATCGGCGCCGTATTCGGCCTCAGCGCCGTTGGCGTTGTCGCTTTGATCGCTCATGAAAACCTGTCTGATTGATGCCGCATGCTCAGCGCGAAAAAATGGCTTCGAATCACGCCGCTTTGATGTCCTAGATATAGGCGCAAAAGGCGGTTTTTCCAAGGTTTGCGGGCATTTCAGGGCTGAATCCCGAGCTGGCAGCCGGCTATTTTTTCGCGGCTTTCAATTTGGCCAGAAGACGGCGCAGATATTTGATCGTGGGTTTGTCCCTCGGCGCCAGTTTGCCTGTGCGGTCAAGCTCCAGCGTCAGGTCTAGCGCCTGCGACAACACAGCCTTCGGATTCTTCGCCACATAGGCATAGTTGATGTAGGCCTGTACCAGATCGAATTGCCAGATCGCATTGTCCGGATCGGACAGGGCCAACCGCTGGCGGATGGCCAGGCTGGCTTCGAAGGCCTTCTTCGAGCCCTCATAGTGGCGCTGCTTGGTCTCCAGCAGGCCTATTTCCTCGAACGTGATCGACAGGTCGCGCTGCCAGTCGGAATTGCCCGGGTCGAGATTTGCCAACCGGTCGGCAATGACGAGACTGTCCTGGTAGTTCTGCAAAGCACCGGCGATATCGCCCTGGGCATCAAACACGCCGGCAATTTTTTCCAGACAGACCGACAGGTCGCGCTGCCAATCGGTGTTGCCTGGGTCGCTGGCGGCAAGGTCTCGCGCCGTGGCCAGCGCCTGCTGGTAGGCCTCCAACGCGAGTGGCCAGTCCTTCTGGTCGCCGTAAGCATTGCCGATCTTGGCGTAACCGACCGACAGGTCGCGCTTCAAATCGGTGTCGTTTGAGTCGCGGCGCACCAGCGCTTCGGCGATTATTTGGCTCTTGTTGTAGGCGTCGAGCGCGCCCGCAGCGTCGCCACGCTCGCGCAGGACGTCGCCGATCCTGGTGTAGCTCACGGAGACGGCGCGCTGATGCCTGGGGTCGTCGAGGTTGTTCTGCGCCAGCGCCAGCCGAATTCTCAGGCTCTCTTCGAATGCAGTCTGGGCGCCATCCAGCTGGCCGGCGGTGCGGGCAAGACCGCCGATTTCGTCGTAGGTAATGGTCAGGTCGCGCAGCAGATAGACGCTGTTCGGCTCCGCGTCGGCCAATTGCTGCTTGATGGACAGGCTTTGCTGGTAGGCCTGGGCTGCCGCACCCACGTCGCCTTGCGTGGCCAGCACATTGCCGATCTTGTCATTGGCCATGGCGAGATCGCCGAGCCAGTCCTTCTTGTCCGGCACGTTTGTGGTCAGGCCCTGCAACATGTCCCTGGCCGCCTCATAGTTTTGCAGGGAGGCCGGCAGATCGCCTTGCGCCATCTTGA
Organism: Mesorhizobium sp. M1143; assembly: GCF_040318435.1. Lineage (NCBI taxonomy): Bacteria > Pseudomonadati > Pseudomonadota > Alphaproteobacteria > Hyphomicrobiales > Phyllobacteriaceae > Mesorhizobium > Mesorhizobium sp. M1143. The sequence continues at coordinate 51,521 of NZ_JAMYMJ010000014.1, forward strand.
TGTTGGCGAACTTGATATGGCCAATGGCGAGGTCGCGCTTGACGCTCGGATCGGTTTCCTGGCGCGCTCGCTGCTCAAGATTGGCGACCAGCGCCGCAAAGGCGCGGCCGGCGGCGTCGGTTTTGCCAATCGTTGTGTAGAGGATGCCGAGCTCTTCCAGCGTGCGGCTTTGGCGGTCGGCCTGTTCCAGGCTAAGCGAGGTCTGTCCGGCTTCGCCATAGAGCGCCAGCACCGTTTCATAGTCCTTGATGGCGGTGGCATAGTCCAGGGTGGCGCGCGCCGCGCCGCCCGAGAGAAATCGCGTCGCGGCTTCGGACAGGGTGCGGCTGACGAAATTGGCCTTCAACGCCTGGCGCGAGACATTGTCGACGTCGGCGGCCTTGGCGAGGATCACGCGTGCACCATCGAAAGCGCCGAGCGCCAACTGTTCCTCGGCCTGGCGGCGCAGTTCGGTTACCTTCGGGTCATCGGCGGCCAGCGTCTTCATCTCGCCGCGCACCTTGACGAAGGCGTCGGCCGCCTCGCGCAGCTTGGCGTTCAGGCTTTCGCCGGAGAGATGGCTGGTGTCGGAACTGATCAGCGCGCCATAGAGCGGCGCCAGCGGCATGTCGGCATCGCTGGCGACCCGTTCGACCGCGCCGCGCATTTCCGGCGTCACATCGGCCATGGCAAGCAACAGCCGCTCGCGCTCCGGCAGTTGTTCCTTGGCCGCCGAGGCGAAGAACAGCTTCGGCAGCCCGCTCTCGACGTAGGGCAGCTGTTTTCCGCGCGAAAGGTCGTAGACCTCCTGCTGCACCAGCGTCAGCACCGAGCGGATTTCGAGCCCGTCGGTGCCGAGGTATTTGGTCAGCGCCGCTGTAAAGGGCGAATTCGCACCGGTACCGTCGGCAGCCGTCTCGCCGGGCGCCGCCGAAAAGGCGAACAGGATGTTTTCCGCCTTGCCTACGCGTCCGAGGCCCGGCTTGATCTTGTCCACCAGGTCCTTGATCAGCGATGTGGCGCCACGCCCGTCGCCGTTGCCGGCTGTGAACGGATCGCTGCGGCAGGCGTCGAGCACAATCAGCCCGACCTTCGCCGTGGCGGCAACCGCATCGCGCACTTCCTCCAGCGGCAGGCTGGTCTTCTCCAGCTGGTCGAGCGAGGAGGCATCGGCATCGACCGGCAGCAGCCGGTTGTCGCCGGAGATTTCGACGCCATGGCCGGAGAAATACACCAGCGCCACATCGGCGCCCTTGGCGTCCTCGCGAAAATCGTCGAGCGCGCGGCGCATGCGCCTGAGATCGCGGTTGGTTTCGAGAACGACCTCGAAGCCGAGCCTCTTCAGCGCCGCTTCCATCGCCTCGCCGTCATTGACCGGATTGGAGAGCTTCCGCACCAGCCGGTAGTCGTCCTCGGCAATGACCAACGCCACGCGCCGCTCCGCCACCGCTGTGGCGGTGGTCGCAAGCATCAACAGCAAGGCAAACAACAGGCGCAAATCGAACCGCCCCCGGCTCAGTCACCTGCCGACCATTCCACCTCTTTATGGCATGAGCAAGCCGGGGCCGGCTGCGTTACGCAGCCCGCATCGGCTTCAGCGCCTCGCTCCAGCGCGAGAGCTCGTCCAGCATGGTCTTGGTCCCACCCTCTACCTGCTCACTAGCCTGGAAGGAGCCGTCGCTCTCCAGCAGTTTCTGATACATCGGCAGCGCGACGCCTTCCGAGATGGGCATGACGCCCACCGCGGTCAGCAGCGGCTTCAGCGCCTGCGCGGCGCGCAGGCCGCCGGAGACGCCGCCATAGCTGAAGATGGCGGCTGGTTTGTATTTCCATTCGCGCGCGAGGTAGTCGATGGCGTTGACGATCGCCGGCGCGACGAAATAATTGTACTCCGGCGCCACGAACACAAAGGCATCGGCGGCGTTGATTGCCTTCGACCAAGCCTTCGTATGGTCCTTCTCGTATTTGCCGAGCTTTGGGTGATGCGGCTCGTCCAGCACCGGCAGGTGAAACGCCGCGATGTCGGTCAGCACCGGTTCGAATTTGCCGTGCTCGCGTGCAAAACCCTCGAGCCAGTGGGCGAAGACCGGCCCGGCGCGGCCGGGCCGCGTGCTGCCGATGATGATGTTCAGCTGGTGTTTCAAGGCGGGGTCTCCTGGTGGCAGTATCTGTTGGTGACTGTCCCCTACGGCAGAGTGTCCTGCCGGACAAGGCGCAAGCGTTTCACCGGCGGTCACGATCCGATGAACACACTGTCTGTCGAGCTTGCCCGCGCCGCAGCGTTTTGGTTTGCTCTTCGGTCACATGGACGCCCGGATTGCCAGCCACTACATCTAAGGTATCAGCGGAGCACCTCATGGACACACAGCCCGCCCCCTTCGTGCCGCCGGCGCCCAAGCCGCGCACGACGCCGCCTTCGACGCTGGAGATGATGCGGATCGTCTACCGCAATCCGCTCGAACTGTGGGGCGAGCACACCTACAACGAGCCCTGGATTTCGGCGAATGGCGTCGGCGGGCATCTGATCGTCGCCAACGATCCCGGCCTTATCCGCCACGTGCTGATCGACAACGCCAAGAACTACAAGATGGCGACGGTGCGCCAGATGATCCTGCGACCGATCTTGCGCGACGGGCTGTTGACCGCCGAAGGCGAGGTGTGGAAGCGCTCGCGCAAGGCGATGGCGCCGGTGTTCACGCCGCGGCATATCTTCGGCTTCGCCGAGCCGATGCTGCGCCTCACGATGCAGTTCGTCGCCCGCTATGACGAAGGCGGCATGACCGATGTCGCCCATGACATGACGCTGCTCACCTACGATATCCTGGCCGAGACGCTGTTTTCGGGCGAGATTGCGGGCGAGCCCGGCAGTTTCGCGCAGGAGATCGACCGCCTGTTCGAAACGATGGGCCGTGTCGATCCGCTCGACCTGTTGCGCGCGCCCGAATGGCTGCCGCGGCTGACCCGCATCCGCGGCCGCAAGACCATGGCCTATTTCCGCAAGATCGTCACCGATACGGTCAAGATGCGCGAGGAGCGGCTGAAGCGCGACCCCGACACCGCGCCGCAGGATTTCCTGACGCTTCTGCTGCGCGCCGAAGGCCCCGACGGGCTGACGCGGGCGGAAGTCGAGGACAACATCATCACCTTCATCGGCGCCGGCCACGAGACCACCGCGAGGGCACTGGGCTGGACGATCTACTGCCTCGCCGAAGCGCCGTGGGAGCGTGAAAAGGTCGAGCGCGAGATCGAGGCCGTGCTGGCGCGCGAACCCGACCCAACGAAATGGCTCGACGCAATGCCGTTCACCCGCGCCGCCTTCGAGGAGGCGCTGCGGCTTTATCCGCCGGCGCCGTCGATCAACCGCGAGCCGATCGAGACGGAGACCTGGAACGATCTGGTGCTCCCCAAGCGCGCGGCCGTACTGGTCATGCCCTGGGTCGTCCACCGCCACAGAAAACTGTGGGACATGCCCGACGCCTTCATGCCCGAACGCTTCCATCCGGGAAACCGCGAGAAGATCGACCGCTTCCAGTATCTGCCATTCGGCGCCGGTCCGCGCATCTGCATCGGCGCCAGCTTCGCCATGCAGGAGGCGATCATTGCGCTGGCCGTCATGCTGTCGCGCTTCCGCTTCGACGTGACGGCCGAGACCAAGCCGTGGCCGGTGCAGAAACTGACGACACAGCCGCAAGGCGGCCTGCCGATGCAGGTCACGCGGCGCGTTTAACGGCGCAACGCCTTGTTACGCGATCCCGGCAGGCTTGCGCTGGAACTGGCCTGCGGCGCGGAAGCGCCAGAGATAGCTGGGCAGGATTGTGCCGATAGACTGCGGCTGGATGTCGAGGCCGGCAAGGTTCCGGTTGGCCTTGTTGGCCTCCTCCGACACAATATTGGGCTGGCGCAGCAGCAGCACCTGGTCCTTGGTCAGCAACGGGTTGGGCAGCAGGCCGAGGATCGAGGCCTGCAGATTGGCCATCCACCACGGCACCGGCACCAGGAGCCGCTTGCGCTCGATGACGGTCAGCAGCTCTTCCATGCACTGCTTGAAGGTGAGCACTTGCGGCCCGCCGAGTTCATAGATCTGGCCGCCCTTGATCTTGCCCTCGACCGAACGCGCCACGGCTTCGGCGACATCGCCGACATAGACCGGCTGGAACTTGGTCTGGCCGCCGCCGATTAGCGGCAGCACCGGCGAATAGCGCGCCATGTCGGCGAAGCGGTTGAAGAAACTGTCCTCGGGTCCGAAATTGATCGACGGACGGAAGATTACGGCGTCCGGGATCGTCTCCAGGACGGCCTTTTCGCCGAGCGCCTTGGTGCGGGCATAGTCGGACTCGGCGTTGAGGTCGGCGCCCAGCGCCGAAATATGGGTGAGCCCTGCGCCGACCGAGCGTGCGGCTTCGGCGACGGCGCGGGCGCCGAATTCGTGCACGGTATTGAATTTCTGCCGGCCGCTTTCATGCGGGATGGCGACCAGATTGATGACATGGTCGGCGCCCTGCACGGCGCGGTCGACAGACCAGCGCACGCGCACATTGGCCTGCACCGGCTGGATCTGGCCGACATTGCCGAGGGGCTGCAGATGTCCCGCTAGATCGGGCCGGCGCACCCCCACCCTGATGCGGTAGCCGCGCTTGGCCAGCGCCCGCACGATGTGGCGGCCGACGAAGCCGGAGCCGCCGAAGACGACCACGAGCTTGGGGATCTGCAGGATTTCGGTCATGGCTGGCTCCGGCGCTCGAAAGCTTGGCTGAAGCCGTTTCTTAATCCGTTTTGGGCCAAAGGCAAAGGGTGACGCGTCGTCGCTGCCACCCTCTTATAGACCCTTCAGAACGCCTTGCCGATGCGCGCGTCGACCGACTGGCGGTTGCCGCCGCGGATAACGAAGAACAGCAGGATCGCCGCCCATAGAAGCGACTTTTCAGCGCCGGAAAAGCCCTGGCCGATAGTGATCCAGTGGAACCAGACGGTGACCAGCAGCACGATCATGCCGGCAAAGGCGGCGGGCCGAGTCAACAGGCCGATGGCGATCAGAATGCCGCCGAAGAATTCGGTGCAGGACAAAAGCAGCGACCAGAACGCGCCGGGATAGAAGCCGAGGCCTTCGACCATCTCGGCGGCGCCGAAAGGGTTGGTGATCTTCTGCGAGCCGTGAATGGTGAGAGACCCGCCGGCGACGACGCGCAGAAGGGTTTCGGCGCCATCATGCAGCGACGAATACAGGCGGCCAAACACCGGAACGATAAGTTTGCCGCGGGAAGCGTCGGTGGTTGCGGACATCGTAGCTCCTGTTGTTGTGACGATCCCTTGCAAACGCCCGATGGTTCCGGCAAGTCAAGTTCACAAAAGTTAACTCCGCCATCATGTTTTAGCACACAGAGCACGAACGCAGAAAACCCCGCCGAAGCGGGGTTTTCCGGGTGACGCAACGGTCGAGACAGAGCGCAACGGGGCGGATAACCTGAGACGGCATACGCCCGCCCGGGCCCTAAACGCATCCGACAGAAGACACCGACCGGGCAAACCCGACCCGGCAGCTATTGGTCGTTGCGATCGGTAGAAAGGTTCAGCCAGGTCGCGTAAAAATCCGTTGTCGCAGGACTGCTTCAGCCCGAATAGCGCTCGGCGAATTCGGAAATGCGCTGCACCACGGCTTTGGGGGCATTGATGCCGCGCGCCTGCGCCTTCTCGGCCGCTTCGGCCCGCGCCCGGCCCGGCACGTGCACGCCAAAGCGCCGGCGCAGCCGGTCGAGCTGGTCCTTCATGCGTTGCTCGAAATCCGGGTCGAGCAGCTTGGGCTCGACGGCGAGCACGAACAGGCCGGTTCCCGGGCTGTCCGGTCCGCCGGAGAACCAGGGCGCGTCGAGCGACCAGTTGGCGCCCGACAGGCCAGCCGCCAGCACTTCGACCATCAGCGCGATGTTGGCGCCACGCTGGCCGCCGAAGGCCAGCATGGCGCCCTTCATGGCAGCGGCCGGATCGGTGGTCGGGTTGCCGCTGGCGTCCAGCGCCCAGCCTTCGGGGATCTTCTTGCCGTCCTCGGCCGCCTTGCGGATGTTGACGAAGGCGGTGGCGCTCGACGACTGGTCGATGACCAGCGGCGCGCCATCGGCGGCGGGTGCCGCAAACGACATCGGGTTGGTGCAATAGACCGGCTTGACCGAGCCCGAGCCTGCCAGCACCGCCGGCCCGTTGGTGGCGGCGAAGGAGACCAATCCCAGCTGCGCCAGACGCCCGGTGAAATAGCCTAGTGCGCCGCACGTATAGGCGTTCTTCTGCGAGAAGATGGCGACGCCGAACAGCTTTGCCGCCTTGGCGAGGTCGTCGATGGTGCGGTCGAAGCCGGTATGGGCGAGGCCGCCACGCGCATCGGAGAGATAGACGGCGAGCGCCGGCCTGGTGATCACCGGATCGGCATTGCCGTCGATGCGGCCGGCTTCCAGCGCTTCGAGGTAATCGATGAAATGGGTCAGCCCGACGGTCGAAAGCCCTTCCGCCTCGGCGGCAATGATCGAGGCGGTGAGCGACCGCGCCGCCTCCTCATTGGCGCCGGCGCCGAGCGCCGCCATCCGGCACAGCCCTGTTGCCTGGTCTAGAGAGAGTTGCATGGTGCGGACCCGATTGGTGGTGAGAGTGAGTAGGGAGTAGTCAGTAGGGAGTAGCGAAAGCAAGCGGTTTCCCGGTCATATGCTGACTACTCACTACTGCCTGCTCACTATTCCCTAGCCCACCTTGTTCGGTATGCGCGCCTCGATCTTGCTGAATGCAAACACCAGTATGCCGGTGATGATCATGTAGATCAGCGCCAAAAGCAGCAAGGGTTCGTAGGTGAGGTAGGTGTCCTGCCGGACCTTGGACGAGACTGCGAAGATGTCGATGACGCTGATCGTCGCCACCAGCGGCGTCGACTTCAGCTGCAGCACGGTTTCGCCGGTCAGCGTCGGCAGCGCCCGGTAGATGGCCTGCGGCAGCCAGATGCGGCGGAAAATCTTCCAGCGGCTCATGCCGAAAGCGCGGGCCGCCTCTAACTGCCCCTTCGGCACGCCGGCAAAGGCGCCGCGCATTACTTCGCCCTCATAGCCGGCGAAGGACAAGGTCAGTGCCAGCACGCCATAAGGCCAGGCTTGCCTCAGATACGGCCACATCCAGGATTCGCGGATCCAGGGAAATTGCGGAAACAGCGAGCCCAGCCCGTAATAGAGCAGCCATAGCTGGATCAGCAGCGGCGTGCCCCTGATGACGGTGCAGAATGTCCTGGCGGGGGCGGAAAGCCAGAACGGGCCGGCGGCCTGCGCCAGCCCGAGCGGCACGGCGAGCAGGAAGCCGAGAAAGCAGGTGACGGCCAGGATCCACAGCGACCGCCAGATGCCGAGAAGCCCCATTTCGTAATATTGCGGCAGCCAATCCCAGCGCATGAAGAAGGCTGCGCCGAAAACCAGCGCGATCGCGACCAGGATCAGCACGATGCGATGCGGCTGCAGCCACAGCGACGTGCGCGCGGCAGCGTTGATGATGGTCGCTTCTCCGGCCATCAGCGCGCATCCTTGAGCGACGGCATACCGCGCCGCGACCAGGCCTCGACGCGGCCGATGAGCAGGTTGGAGACCAGCGACAAGATGAGATAGAGCACGCCCGCGGCGAAAAAGAAGGTGAAATAGGCTTTGGTGACCCCCGCAGCCTGCCGCGTCGCCAGCGCCAGCTCGTAAAAGCCGACGACCGCCAGAAGGGCCGTATCCTTGGTGGCGATCAGCCACAGATTGGCGAGCCCGGGTATGGCGAAGGGCAGCATCGCCGGCAAGGTGATGCGCCGCAGCATGAGCCCGGGTGACATGCCATAGGCGCGGGCGGCTTCGATCTGGCCCTGCGGTATGGCCAGGATGGCGCCGCGGATCACTTCGGTCGAATAGGCACCCTGGACAAAGCCGAGCACGGCGATGCCCGCGGCAAGGCCGCTGATGTCGACGCGCTGGTAGCCCATTGCCGTCAGCGCCTGGTTGATCAGGTCCGTCCCGGCATAATAGAGCAGCAGGATCAGCACCAGTTCGGGCACGGCGCGCACGATGGTGGTGTAAACCGCCAGCAGGTCGCGCACGACCGGACCGCCGTAAAGCTTGCCAAAGGCGCCACCGGTGCCGATCAGGAGACCGAGGACGGTGGCGCCGAGCGCGATCTCGATCGAATGGAGCAGTCCAAGCAAGAGCGTGCCGCCCCAGCCCGGCGGATTGGGCGAAAGGAGCTCTATGATGCCGGCCGCCGAGGCCGAAAGAAGTGCGTCGATCAGCGTCGCCCCCGGATGCTGGCTCTAACCGCCGACGGCAGCGCCGGCGGCAAGCATGTCTGGGAAAGATCGGGCAGGGAGGCATGGCGCTAACGCCATGCCCCCTAGCTCATGCGAGGATCGTCAGTTCGACTGCGCGCCGCCACCACCGTAAATGTCGAAATCGAAGTATTTCTTCGATATCTCGTCATATTTGCCGTTCGAGCGGATCGCCTTGATGCCGGCGTTGATCTTGGCCTTAAGGTCGGTGTCTTCCTTGCGCACGCCGGCGCCCACGCCCGGTCCGAGCACTTCATCGTCCGGAGCCACCATGCCCTTCAGATCGCAGCAGGCCTTGCCCTGGTCCGACTTCAGAAATGCGTCGAGCGCGATCGAATCCGCCTGGACGGCGTCGAGGCGGCCTGCGGCCAGATCGTTGTTGGCTTCGTCCTGCGTCTGGTATTCCTTGATCTCGGCAGCCGTGGGCCCGAAATGCTTCTTCGCATAGGCCGAATGGGTGGTCGACACCTGCACGCCGAGCACTTTGCCCTTGAGATCGTCCGGCGTGGCGCCGAATTTCTGGTCCTTCGGCCCGATGATGGCGGTCGGCGTGTTGTAGTACTTATCCGAGAAGTCGATGGTCTTCTCGCGTTCGGCGGTGATCGACATCGAACTGGCGATGACGTCGATCTTCTTGGTCGTCAGCGCCGGGATGATGCCGTCCCAGGCGACAGGCGTGATGACGCAGTCGAGCTTCTCCTCGGCGCAGACGGCGTCGATGAACTCGATTTCCCAGCCAACCCATTTGCCGGAAGCGTCCGGCGAGGTGAAGGGCGGATAGGGCTCGGCGGCGACACCGATCTTGACCGGATCGGCCTTGGCCACGCCCATGGCGGCAACGCCGAGCAGCAGCGCTGCGGCGAATGTTTTCAGAACAGTCTTCATGTCACGACTCCCAGTTTGTTGTTGGTTCCCGGTTTTCTTCCGTCCCGGCTTGTCCTAGCCGATGTTGCGGATGAACTGCTTCAGCCTTTCGGATTTCGGTGCGCCGAATATCTGCTCCGGCGGCCCCTCTTCCTCGACCAGCCCGTTGCAGAGGTAGACGACATGGGTCGCGACCTCGCGGGCGAATTTCATTTCATGCGTGACCAGCACCATGGTGCGGCCCTCGCGCGCCAGGTCGCCGATCACCTTCAGCACCTCGCCGACCAGCTCCGGGTCGAGCGCCGAGGTCGGCTCGTCGAACAGCATGACGCGCGGGTTGATGGCCAGGGCGCGGGCGATCGCCGCGCGCTGCTGCTGGCCGCCCGAGAGATAGGCCGGATAGACGTCGCGCTTTTCGGCCAGGCCGACGCGCGCCAAAAGCTTTTCGGCTTCCCTGATCGCCACGTCGCGCCTGACGCCCAGAACATGCACCGGAACCTCGATGACGTTCTCGATCAGCGTCATGTGGCTCCACAGGTTGAAGTTCTGGAACACCATGCCGAGCTTGGCGCGGATGCGTTCGATCTGCCGGCGGTCGGCGGGCACGGTGTGGCCGTGGCTGTCGGCCTTGAGTTTGATCTCCTCGCCATTGACGCGGATGATGCCGCTGGTCGGGTTTTCCAGGCAGTTGATGCAGCGCAGCAGCGTCGACTTGCCGGAACCCGAGCCGCCGATAATGGCGATCACCTCGCCGTCGCGCGCCGACAGCGAAACGCCTTTCAGCACATGCAGATGGCCGAATTTCTTGTGCAGGTTCTCGACATGGATGGCTTCGGCGGCGCCGTCCTGCGCCTTGCCGGATTGGACTGCGGCGGTTCCCGCCGCGCTCACCGGGGAACCTCTGCCACAGGGTCCACGGCAGATCGTCGAACGTCTATCCGGCTAATCAACATACGCTGTAATGCCCACTCCAGACTTCAGCATGGACCCAACAGCGCGAGCCCGTCAATCCCGCTCATTACGGCACTTGCGGCCTTATTGTGCAAGTGTATAAATAGCCTCCGATGAAATTTTTTCCATTTTTTTCACCTTGAACACGGCATTGAAAAGGGCACTGATGAGCGCTTTCGGATCACAATCCATGGCGGCGCCGTTGCGGCGCGTGCTGATGCGGTCGGCGGCCAATGCCATGCGCGGTGCCGACCGGGCTACCTGGCACTATGGCCCGGGTTTCGACCCGGCGAAAGCGGCGGCGCAGCACGCGGCTCTCGCTGAGCTGGTGACGGCGTCCGGCGCCGAAATCGAATGGATCGATGACAAGGCCGACGGGCTGTCGGATTCCGTATTCACCCACGACCCGTCGCTGATGACCGACCGCGGCGCGCTGATCCTGTCCATGGGCAAGCCATTGCGCGCCCGGGAGCCATCGCTGCATGAGGAAACCTACACACGCCTGGGTATTCCCATCCTCGGCCGCGTCCAGGCTCCCGGCCAGGTAGAAGGCGGCGATTGCGTCTGGCTGGATGCCAGCACGCTGGTGATCGGGCGCGGGGTGCGCTCCAACCAGGAAGGCATACAGCAGGTTTCCAATCTGCTGACGCCGCTCGGCATTTCCGTCTACGGTTTCGATCTGCCGCTGTGGCAGGGCGAGGAGGCGTGCCTGCATCTGATGTCGGTGATCAGCCCGCTGGCCGACGACCTGGCCCTGGTCTATTCACCGCTTTTGCCGGCGCCGTTCTATCAGTTGCTGAAGGCGCGCGGCATCCGGCTGGTGGAAGGCGACGCCGAAGAGTTTGCCGCGTCCAACGGCCTCAGCCTGAACGTGCTGCCGACCAGCCCGCATAAGGTCATTGCCGTCGCCGGCTTTCCCAAGACCAGGGCCGCGATGGAAGCCGCCGGCTGCACGGTTCAAATCTTCGAGGCGGATGCCCTCTGCATCGCCTGCGAAGGTGGGCCGACATGCCTGACGCGGCCCATCCTGCGGCAATGAATGAGCGCCGCAAGTTCCGCCGCGAGGGCGAGGAGCGGCGGCGGCAGGATCTGATTGACGCGACCCTGGACAGCGTGGCCGAACATGGGCTGGAGGGCGCCAGCCTGCGCACCATCGCACTGCGCGCCGGTGTCACCGCCGGGCTGATCCGGCACTATTTCCCCGGCAAGGAAGACTTGCTGCAGGAAACGTACGCGGCGCTGATGGGCCGCATGACCGAGCGGGCGAAGGCGGCATTGCTCATGGAAGACGCCTCGCCGCGCCAGCGCCTTGCGGCCTTCGTTACCGCCAACCTCAACGCGCCGATCATCGATGCACGCGTGTTTTCGCTGTGGGCAACCTTCATCGGCCGCGCCGGCGCGGATCCGAGCCTGGCTCGCGCCCACCGCGAAGGCTATCTTGGCTTTCGCAACGAGGTGGAAGCAGTCGTTGCCGAAGTGCTCGGCGCCGAGCAGCGCAGGCCAAACGCAAATGAACTGCGCCGCCATGCCATTGCCATCAACGCGATCATCGACGGGCTCTGGATCGAAGGCTGTCTGGCCGCAGAGATGTTCTCGCCTGGCGAATTGGCGGCGATCGGCGTCAAAGCCATAGAGGCCGAGCTCGGCCTCGCGCCGCAAAAGGGAGAGAAGCTATGACCACCATCGGCGAAGCGCTGATCACGCTGCTCGAAGCGCATGGCGTCGACACCGTTTTCGGCATTCCTGGCGTCCACACTGTCGAGCTTTACCGCGGGCTGGCGCGTTCAAAGATACGCCATGTCACGCCGCGTCACGAACAGGGCGCCGGCTTCATGGCCGACGGCTATGCCCGTGCCAGCGGCCGGCCGGGCGTTGCCTTTGTCATCACCGGACCGGGGCTGACCAACACCATCACCGCAATGGGCCAGGCGCGCGCCGATTCGGTGCCGATGCTGGTGATTTCGGGCGTCAACGCGATGCCGACGCTGGGAAAGGGACTGGGCTTCCTGCACGAACTGCCGGACCAGCGCGGCATGATGGAGAAGGTGGCGCTGTTTTCGCAGCGTGTCACCGAGGCCAGCGAATTGCCTGGCGCTTTGGCGCTGGCCTTCGCGCTGTTTTCGTCGTCGCGGCCGGGCCCCGTCCATATCGAGATCCCGACCGACGTCATGGTCAAACCGGCCGACGGCATCGCTGCTTCGCTCACCAATGCAGCGCCGCCGGCGCCGGATGGCGCGGCCATTGCCGAGGCAGCCAAACTGATCGCAGCCGCGCGCCGACCGCTGATCCTTGCCGGTGGCGGCGCCAAGCGCGCCGAACAGCCACTGCAGCGCCTGGCCGAGCGGCTCGGCGCACCTGTCGTCCAGACCGCCAATGCGCGCGGTCTGCTGCACGCGCATCCGCTTTGCGTGCCGGCCAGCCCCAGCCTGAAGGCGGTGCGTGCGCTGATGGCAGACGCCGATCTGGTCATCGCCGCCGGCACCGAATTCGGCCCGACCGACTATGACGGTTACAGCGACGGCGGCTTCGTGCTGCCCGCCAATCTGATCCGCATCGATATCGGCGCCGACCAGCTCGCCCGCCGCCCGGTGAGCGTCGGCATCCAGGCCGATTGCGCGGAGGCGCTTGGTGCACTGCTAGGCGCGCTCCACCCTGATCATGCCGCAGCGAAGAACGGCGAGAGCCGCGCAGCCGCGTCGAGAAAGGCGGCCTTTGCCGAGCTCAGCCCGGCCTATGCCGCGCAGGTGCGTGCGGTGGAAACCATCCGCGACGCACTGCCGGGCGCCATCATCGTCGGCGATTCCACCCAGCCGATCTACGCCGCCAATCTCTATTACGACCATGACCGGCCAGGCGGCTGGTTCAACGCCGCCACCGGTTTCGGCGCGCTCGGCTACGGGCCGCCGGCGGCGATCGGCGCAGCGCTCGCCATGCCCGGCGTGCCGGTGGTTTGCCTGACCGGCGACGGCGGCTTCCAGTTCACCTTGCCGGAGCTAGGCGCGGCGCTCGATGCACCCGCACCGGTCATCTTCGTCGTCTGGAACAACAGAGGCTATCGCGAGATCGAAACGTCGATGCTCGATGTCGGCGTCGAGCCGGTCGGCGTGTCCCCGGCGCCGCCGGATTTCTGCAAGCTGGCCGAGGCCTATGGTATATCAGCCGAGCGGCTTGCCGGTACTGCCGGTCTCGCCGATGCGCTCAAGCGCGCACGCGCAACCAGACTGCCGCACGTCATCGAAATCACCATCGACTGACGCCTGGCCGCGCGCCGGATGTCCATGCGCGGGGGTCGGAAGGGGCGGTCGGCGGCTTCGAGCGATGCAAAGACGCAACAACTGCCATGTCGAGATGTCGGTTGAGTGATCGTGCAAAAGGCGCGACGCTCTGCGTCGGCGCGGCACGACAAGCGACATAATCATAAGAAACGACAGGAGCGTCCAGGATGACGGAAACAGTTCAGGGCAAGCATATCGTGGTGACCGGTGGCACCGGGGCGCTGGGTGCCGCGGTCGTCGGCAAATTGCTGGCGGACGGCGCGATCTGCCATGTGCCCAATGCCCACGCGTCGGCCCCCACGCATTTCCCCTTCGCGGCCCATGATCGCGTCCGGCTGGCGCATAATGTCGATCTCGCCGATCCTGCCAAGGTCGATGCCTTCTATGACAGCGTTCCCGAATTGTGGGCCTCCATCCATCTGGCCGGCGGCTTTGCCATGGCCCCCGTCGAGAAAATCGAATCCGCATCCTTTGCCGAAATGATGGACACCAACGCCCGCACCGCCTTTCTGTGCTGCCGCGCGGCAGTACGCTCCATGCTGGGCTCGAACACAGCGGGCCGCATCGTCAATGTCACGGCACGCGCCGGGCTCGACCCGCGCAGAGGCGCCGGCATGGTCGCCTATACCGCCAGCAAAGCGGCAGTGGCGGCGATGACCGTGGCGATGGCGGAAGAGCTGAAGCATAAAGGCATACTGGTCAACGCGGTAGCGCCCTCGACGCTCGATACGCCGGCCAACCGCGCCGACATGCCGGATTCCGATTTCGGCAAATGGGTCAGCCTCGAAGCCGCCGCCGAGGCAATCGCCTATCTGGCATCACCGGCCAATCTGGCAATGAGCGGAACGCTGGCGCCACTTTACGGCCGCGCCTGAAGTTCCGCCGCGCAGGCGACTCATTTGGTTTGGCTTCCGATGGCGGCCTTTGCCGACCTCGCCTGATCTACAGCGGAGGTTAGCCATTCAATCATGGCGACCGCCGACGCCTCCACGGCATTAGAAGGCCTGCGACTACGTCAGGTTCGAGACGCCCGCTTCCACGACCTCGACTGCGTCGCCGATGGCGATCGCGCCGGCGTTGTTGGGAATCGCATTCTGGCCGAAGATGATGCCGCCCTTGGCGGAGCGGTGGATTTTGCCAAGCGTCTGCAACGGCTCGCGCGGGTCCGGCTGCTCGCCGCTCAACGGATCTCGGGTCGTGATGACGCACCGCGAGCAAGGCTTTGCGATGCGCAACTCGACAGCGCCGATGCGGATCGTCTTCCAGCTGTCTTCGAGCCATGCGCCGTCTGCGTCGACGACGATGTTTGGCCGGAACCGCGCCATCTCGATGGGCCTGGCAAGATGGCTGTTCAGATGGTTCAGCGAGCCTGTCGTGGCGATCAGCAGCGGAAAACCGTCGGCAAAGCCGACGAAATCGCCGGGCTGGCCGAATTCCGCATCGACCGGCCGGTTTTGCGGATCGTCGAAATAGACGAGATCGACGGGCCGGCCAAGAATAGCCGAGAGATAGGCGCCGGCGGCCGGATCGCCCGGCCGCGCGGCAGCCATATCCTTCCAGATCTTGACTTGCCGGAGCGCGGTGCCGGGAGCCGGAGCCTCGACGAAGTGCGAGCCATGCCTGTCATGTTTCAAAAGGATGCCCGTTTCGCGATGCTCGACGTCGATCGTCGTCATATCAGGTATCTGGCGAATGGTGAGGAACTGCCCATCCTTGTCGACGACCATCCAGCGGCGGTCGCCTTCCATGCCCATTGTCTCGATGTCGGCGCTCGGCACGGCATGGCCGCGCAGGCTCTTGACCGGATAGCGATAGAGTTCGACGACCTTCATCGCGCATGCTTCTCCGTTGCCCGAAGGGCCGGACTTCCGTGTTTACGTCTGCAACGACAGCCGAGCCTACAGCCGCGCATGCGGAATTGAAGGGGTTCCGCCGTCTTTGTCTTGTGCCAACCGCGTCGCCGAGCATGAAAAAACCCGCGAGCCTTGCGGCCCGCGGGTCTTCTTGTTCAAGCCGCGCGTGAGGCGCAGCCGAGGTTTACGCTTGCGCGAAGCGACTTACGCGCTGCGCGCGAAGCGGCTTAGCTGCCCTGCTTCTTCAGCGCGGCGCCAAGGATGTCGCCTAGCGAAGCGCCGGAGTCGGTAGAGCCGTACTGTGCGACGGCTTCCTTCTCTTCGGCGATTTCCAGCGCCTTGATCGAGACCTGCAGCTTGCGGGTCTTCTTGTCGAAGGCGATGACGCGGGCGTCCAGCTTCTGGCCGACCGAGAAGCGCTCGGGGCGCTGCTCGTCACGGTCACGGCTGAGGTCGTTGCGCTTGATGAAGGTTTCGATGCCGCTGTCGACCAGCCGCACTTCCAGGCCGCCATCCTTGATGCCGGTGACTTCGCAGGTGACGACCGCGTTCTTGCGCAGTTCGCCTGAAGTCGCGGCTTCGCCGACCGTATCCTTGGCCAGCTGCTTGATGCCGAGCGAGATGCGCTCCTTGTCGATGTCGACGTCGAGCACCTGCGCCTTGACCATGTCGCCGCGATTGTACTCTTCGATGACCTGCTCACCCGGACGGGTCCAGTCGAGGTCCGAGAGGTGCACCATGCCGTCCACGTCGCCTTCAAGGCCGATGAACAGGCCGAACTCGGTCTTGTTCTTGACCTCGCCCTCGACCTGGCTGCCGACCGGATGGCTCGCGGCAAAAGCCTGCCACGGATTCTCGAGCGTCTGCTTGAGGCCGAGCGAGATGCGGCGCTTGGCCGGATCGACCTCGAGCACGACCACGTCGACTTCCTGCGTCGTCGACAGGATCTTGCCGGGGTGCACGTTCTTCTTGGTCCACGACATTTCCGAAACGTGGATGAGGCCTTCGATGCCCGGCTCCAGCTCGACGAACGCGCCGTAGTCGGTGATGTTGGTGACGGTACCCTTGATCTTCTTGCCGATCGGGAACTTGGTGCCGATCTCGGACCACGGATCGCTCTCGAGCTGCTTCATGCCGAGCGAGATGCGGTGGGTTTCCTGGTTGATGCGGATGATCTGCACCTTGACCGTCTGACCGATGTTGAGGATCTCGGTCGGGTGGTTGACGCGGCGCCATGCCATGTCGGTGACATGCAGCAGGCCATCGATGCCGCCGAGGTCGACGAACGCACCGTAATCGGTGATGTTCTTGACGACGCCTTCGACAACCTGGCCTTCTTCGAGGTTCTGCACGATTTCCGAACGCTGTTCGGCGCGGCTTTCCTCGAGCACGGTGCGGCGCGACACCACGATGTTGCCGCGGCGGCGATCCATCTTGAGGATCTCGAAGGGCTGCGGGTTGTGCATCAGCGGAGAGACATCGCGGATCGGGCGGATATCGACCTGGCTGCGCGGCAGGAAGGCCACGGCGCCGTCGAGGTCGACGGTGAAGCCGCCCTTGACCTGGTTGAAGATGACGCCTTCGACGCGCTCACCCTTGGTGAACTTCTCTTCGAGCTTGACCCAGCTCTCTTCGCGGCGGGCCTTGTCGCGCGACAGGACGGCTTCGCCCAGCGCGTTTTCGATGCGCTCGACCATGACCTCGACCGTGTCGCCGACCTTGAGCGTCGAGTCCTTGCCCTTGACGCCGAATTCCTTCAGCGGCACGCGGCCTTCGACCTTGAGGCCGACATCGATGATGGCCATGTCTTTTTCGATCGCCAGGATCGTGCCCTTGACGACCTGACCTTCGCCGGAGTGGCCGGCGGTAAATGATTCTTCGAGCAGGCTCGCGAAATCGTCGCGAGTGGGATTTGCAGCTGACATATTTTCTCCTGGAGTGCCCCGCATCTGAAGCGGGACGGGCGCCGTGGGTTAGCGTTGCGTTGGCCTGCCGGCGTTCCGGGCTACAAAAGCCCTGGGCCGCCTAAGCGGCAATTCCGGCGCATGAAGAATGCTGGCAGGCTGGTTCGTGCCCGATATGGGTATTTTCTTCGCTTCCGGCAATCGGTGGCAGCGGGAAAACCCTGGATCAGGCTTTATCTCTCTTGGCCAAGGCGTCGTCGATGATCGCTTTGGCCGCCAGAAACGCGGCCTCTATAGCCATTTCGGAGGTATCAAGCAAGTGCGCGTCGGCGGCGGGCTTCAGCGGCGAGTCGGCCCTGCCCATGTCGCGCTCGTCGCGGCGCATGATATCGGCAAGGATTTCGGCGAAATTGGCAGTGCCGCCGATGCTCTCGATTTCCGCCAGCCGGCGCTGCGCCCGCACCTGCGCACTCGCCGTCACATAGAGTTTTATGTCGGCGTCAGGGCACACGACCGTGCCGATGTCGCGCCCGTCGAGCACCGCGCCCGGCGGCGTTTTGGCGAAATCGCGCTGCTTTTCGACCAGGATGCGCCGCACGGTCGGATACACCGCGACCTTCGAGGCCGCTTCGCCAACCGCATGCGCCGACAGCACGGCTCGGTCGAGCTTTGCCAGATCGACTTGACGCGCGGCGGTTTCAGCCGCCGAGACATTGTCGAGCGGCAGCGCGTGCTGAAGCAGCGCATAGGCAACGGCGCGGTAGGTGAGGCCGGTGTCGAGCAAATTGAGGCGGTAATGGTCGGCGAGCCGCCGGGCAAGGGTGCCTTTGCCGGCGCCGGCTGGGCCGTCGATGGCGATTATCATCATTGTTTTTCCGATTTAGGAAACTTCATCTTCCTTCTTTCCGGAATTATTCAGGAATTCCCTAATGTTGTGCGAGCACATTTTTAAGAAGTAATAGCCAAACGAGGAAATACGATATAGATCAACAGAGCATATTAGGCTGCCATCTTTCATTTCGAATGAAATATCTTGCTTCTCAATTAGCGATAAATTTTTAAGTACGGCAATGTCAACTTTGATGCCTTCACTAAAGACATCTTGCATGTACTTTAAATCTCCGAATTCCTTATTCGACACAGCGGCGCTCATGTAAAAAGAGCCGGGTCCTGGCAAAATGCATTGTGCAAAATAAAAGAAAGATTCGTAAGGACCGTCAATAGAAACAAGTCTACGAATGGCACCTGCAAGGACTAGAGTTCTACGGGGATGATGAATAATCGGCCGCTCCGAGGCGATCGAATTTACTCGATCTCTGTATCGCCTGTCCTCCTGGTCGGTTTTGAAATCTTTTTCATCGGTCGCGTTTCCTACCCAGAATATTCTCTCTAACAGTCCAGCTTGATTTGAAGAAAGTTCAGACAGTACATTTACAAGATGGGGAGATATCCCGCTGCCCGTCGCTGCGCTGGCGATGAGCTCCGCCCATCTTTCCATCATTTCGGTATCATCGGGGCTCTCAAGAGAGGCTTTCTCGAGGGCAGGAATCAAAACCTTGTTAGGAATCGGACTAAATTGGCCGCTTTCTATGTCTAGCCGCTTTCGGGCAATCTTGGCTATTTCAACTAGAACGTCCTCCCGTTGAAGCCGAATCTGATCTGCGCGCAAACCACGAGCTTCGGATATCGGTCGGATGATATCCGTCAAGGCATCTAGCAAGCGACCGGAAGACTGGGGTGGGATTTCCGCCTTAATCTCAGCTTTGGCTCCTATACCAACGTCGATATTTATCCCTACCTTCTTATTAGAGTCATTCTCTCCCATTTTGTCGCCCTCAAGCCCCAATCTCCGCGCCCAGCCCCGTCATCAGCCCCATGAACTCCGGAAAGCTGGTCGCGATCATGGCCGCGTCGTCGATGGTCACCGGCTTTTCCGTCGCCAGCCCCATCACCAGGAAGCTCATGGCGATGCGATGGTCGAGATGGGTCTGGACCGTCGTATCCTGGCCGTTGGGATGGCCGCCCAACCCCTTGCCGCCCGGCTTGCCGCGCACCGCCAGACTTGCTTCGCCCTCAGTGCAGTCGACGCCATTAAGCTTCAGCCCATTGGCAACCGCTGCCAGTCGGTCGGATTCCTTCACCCGCAGCTCTTCCAGCCCCTGCATCAACGTCTCGCCCTCGGCGAAGCTCGCGGCAACCGCCAGCACCGGATATTCGTCGATCATCGACGGCGCCCGCTCGGGCGGCACGGTGACGCCCTTGAGCTCGGAGTAGCGCACGCGCAGATCGGCAACATCCTCGCCGCCGGCATTGCGCGGGTTCAAGATGTCGATCTGGCCGCCCATTTCCTGCAACGTTAGAAGCAGGCCGGTGCGGGTGGGGTTCATCAGCACGTTCTCGATGACGATGTCCGAACCCGGCACGATCAGTGCCGCGACCAGCGGGAAGCCGGCCGAGGAGGGGTCGCCGGGCACGGCGATGGTCTGCCCCGTCAATTTGCCCTGGCCCTCGATGAAGATGTGGCGCACGCCGCGCTCGTCGGTCTCGACCGAGAGATTGGCGCCAAATCCCCTAAGCATCTTTTCGGTATGATCGCGCGTCATCACCGGCTCGATCACGGTGGTGATGCCGGGCGTGTTGAGGCCTGCCAGCAGCACGGCCGACTTCACCTGCGCCGAGGCCATCGGCACGCGGTAGGTGATGGGCGCGGCGTGTTTCGGCCCATGCAGCGTGATCGGCATGCGGTCGCCCGGCGTCGCCTTCAGCACCTGCACGCCCATCTGGCGCAAGGGTTCGAGCACGCGGCCCATCGGCCGTCCCGACAGCGATGCGTCGCCGATGAAGGTCGTTTCCATGTCGTAAGTGCCGACGAGGCCCATTGTGAGGCGGGAGCCGGTGCCGGCATTGCCGAAATCGAGCGGGCCTTCCGGCTGCAGCAGCGCGCCATTGCCGGTGCCGCGGATCACCCACTCGGCGCCGCGCTTCTCGATATGCGCGCCCATCGCCTTCATGGCGGCAGCCGTGCGCATCACATCCTCGCCTTCGAGCAGGCCGGTGACGCGGGTTTCGCCGGACGCGAGCCCGCCGAACATCATGGAACGGTGCGAAATCGACTTGTCGCCCGGCACCCGCGCGGTGCCGGAAAGGGCAGATGATTTGCGGGCGGTGGCCGGCTTGGCAGCGGCGGCGTGAGACATGGAATTTCCCTGGACGGAATGCCGGCGCACCGGCGCTTTTCATTTGTTGCGGCGGTCTCGTATCACGGCGGGGGGAAATGGTCATCCCCATGGTCGCCGCTTGGCGCGAGGCCTTTCAGTGCTTGGTTTTGTGACGCCGGCTTTTCGCTTTGACAGCGCGGTAAACTGTGGTTAAGGGGACCACTCTTTTACTGACGAGGCTTGACGTGGCAAAAAACGAACTTGGCACAAAGCGTGTCGACCCTGAAACGGGCCGAAAATTCTACGACCTGAACAAGGACCCTATCGTCTCGCCCTATACGGGCAAGACGTATCCTCGTTCCTATTTCGAGGACGGCAAGATCGCCGCCCTCGAAGAGGAAGAGGAAGTGGCCGAGAAGGAAGTGGACGCCGAGGAAGAAGAAGGCGTTGAAGTCGTCTCGCTTGAAGAGGCCGACGAAGACGTCAAGGCCGGCGACGAGCTTCCCGACCTGGGCGACGACGAGGACGATGTCGATCTAGGCGACGATGAGGACGATACTTTCCTTGCGGACGAAGAGGAAGAAGACGACGATGTCGCCGACATGATCGGCGTCGGCGACGACGACGACGAAGTCTAAGAACGCTTCGAACGCATGCATTTAGCGGCGTTCACGGGCTATGACGAAAAAGCGGCCCTCGAAGGCTTGATCTTCAGGGAAGGCGGGGTTAGAAGCCGCCTGCACTAAACGGCGCGGTCCTGAAACCCGCGCCGGACCTCTCGCCGGCAACGGCGACGGCTGACTGCCGGAGTGGGGCCATAGCTCAGTTGGGAGAGCGCTTGAATGGCATTCAAGAGGTCGTCGGTTCGATCCCGATTGGCTCCACCAAACAGTCTGCAATGTTTCCATGCATTTAGCATCGCGGCTGGCTTAACGCTGTTACTGTGATTAGTTCCGGGGCACCGCAGTGTTTCACGTCGACGGATTCCACTGCGGGCACACTTTGCCGACAGGTGTGGCTTCCTAGCTACATACAAAGTTGCAGGCATATTCTACTAGTTGCCTGACATTCTGCTGGGGATTCCGATGAAAGCCTTTCTTTTCGCTTCACTTATCGCGCTTTCGGTGACCGCGCCGGCAATCGCCGCCGACACCATTACTGCTCCTGTGGACACCCCTGAATGGACCTGGCAAGGACCTTACGCTGGTATCTTCGGCGCGGGAACGCTGGAGCACTACAAGATCCATGAGCCGAACATTGGCGCCGGAGCTACCCACAGCCCCGGCTCGGCAACAATCGGCGGCTTTGCGGGCTATAACTTCCAGTCGGGCAAGATTGTCTACGGCGTCGAAGGCGAGCTTGGGTATCGCTTCAAGAAGAACACCTTCAACGACATTCCTGGCCCAGGCGTCCTCGACGCTTCCACCGGGTTGTTTGGCTCTGTAAAGGGTCGAGTCGGAATGGACATGGGAGCGTACATGCCGTTCGTCACGGCGGGGGTAACCGCCGCAAAGTTGAAGACGTTCTATCCAGGTGGTGACGCGGAGCGCGATGCCACCTTGGTAGGCGGCATCGTTGGAGCAGGTTTAGACGTCGCACTCACCCACAACGTGTTTTTGCGCGGAGAGTATGATTTCTCCTTCTTTGGCAAGAAATCGCTAGAATATTGCGGTGGCGGGTGCACACTCGAACACACGGTTCAGACGCACGACTTCCGCGTCGGCGTCGCGATGAAATTCTAGCTGTTAGCAGCACGAGCCTTGCTGAACTGGTCGCGTGTGCGACTTGCCGCAAAGGTCGACCTTAGCGGAATGGCGATCAGCGGTCTCGAGAACGGATTCAGGAAATCGCGTCCTCACGATATCGCGGCAGTCCGCAAAGCGTTTAAAGAGGCCGGAATCGTCTTCACCGTCGAAGGCACTCCCTCGCTAGCCCGCTCAGAAGGTGATAGCGGCCTCGCCACCGACAACAGACAGTGGCGCCGGCGGCAGAGCAAATAATAAGGGCGAAAAGCACGGGCGACCGATGAAGAACGTCCGGGTGCGACTGAACATCCTCGCTCCAAGGATGTTCTTGGGCCGCACGAAAAAGCCCGCCAGCTTGAGCTGGGGGCAATCGGTCTGGAGTAGCTGGAATGAGCCAGCATAGACGAACGAGCGGCGGGTTGGATGGTCCCTTTACCTGCCTGGCTTACCAGCCACCGCTCTCCAAGGCTCCCATAGACCTACGCCTGCTAAGTCGTCACGTCGAGCGCGTGAGTGGCCGTCACCTTGCCAACCTTGGCAATTGTCACGCAGATCGCCCGGACCAGGCTCGGTAGCGCAAGATAACACGAAATGCCGCCGGTGGCGCGAACGCGAAGGCCAAACCCGATCCGCTCGCTGTCGAATACAGAAGTCCGTGCCGTTCGGCTTCGTAGCGCCCACCACGCGCTTTGTGATTTTGACTGATTTGGCGCCTTCGGACATACTGTGGCACCGCTTGGAGGGTCGGGGCACCGCCAGGGCACCATAAAATAGACAACCCGGCGACACTCACGGAAGCACCGTAGCTGATTTGCGTTGAAACTAATAACTTCCCGGACACTGGCTGCAACGCACGGAAACAGAACGAAAGAAAGGCCCTATGAATGGCATTCAAGAGGTCGTCGGTTCGATCCCGATTGGCTCCACCAAACAGTCTCTTTCCGACGCTCGGTTTCGCGGCATTCATGCTTGTCGCCTGCCAGTCGGCGCCTGAACCATCATCGCCGCCGCCAGCGCCCGCACCTCAGCCCATGGCGCCTGCCGCGATCTCTGCTCCGGATGGTGCGGCGGTCCTCGATCCATCCGTGCGGGTTATGCCGCCCGGCGAAGGCGTCCCGGCCAAATATGTCGCGTTTTCCGGCATATGGGGCGGACAGCTGGACGGGATGTATGACGGCAAGCTCGCCGTGCTGACGATTACGCGCGGCGGCAATGTCACCGCCACCTATGCCTGGGGCGATGTCGCCGACAACAAACCGGGCGTGGCCGATGGCGAAGGCAAGATTTTCGGCAACACGTTGAAACTGCGGCGCCTTCCCAATGGCGCGGACGTCAGCGCGGTCATTCAGGCGGACGGAACGCTGGCCGTCACCTATGGGCTTGCCGACCGAACCTATACGGGCACGTTCACCAAGCAGTAATCGCGAGAGCGAGTGTCAGCCTACGGTTCGCGCCTGCCCCGATCAGTGCAGGCCGAATTCGCGCAGCAGTTCTTCGCGATAGCGCACGAAGCGGCTCTCGCTGCGCTCGCGCGGGCGTGGCAGGTCGATGTCGATCAACCGCGCCGCGCCGCCTTTCTCCTTGGGCAGGATCAGCACGCGGTCAGCCAGATAGATCGCCTCCTCCAGATCGTGGGTGACCATCACCATGGTGACGTTCTCTTCGCTCCAGATGCGCGCCAGTTCCTCCTGCATGCCGATCTTGGTCATGGCGTCCAGCGCCCCGAGCGGCTCGTCGAGCAGAAGGATTTCGGGCTGCACGGTGAGCGCCCGGGCGATGCCGACGCGCTGCGCCATGCCGCCGGAAAGCTGGCTCGGAAAAGCATCCGCGAATTCGGCAAGGCCGACCAGGGCGACGTAGAAGCGGGCGCGTTCCTCGGCTTGTCTCTTGGGAACACCGCGCACTTCGAGGCCGAACGCGACATTGCCGAGCACGCTCAGCCACGGCAGCAGCCGCGGCTCCTGGAAGATCACGGCACGCTCGGCGCCGACGCCATGCACCGGCTGGCCGTCGATCGCGACACCGCCGCTGTCGGCCGCCTCCAGCCCGGCCAGAATACGCAGCAGCGTGGTCTTGCCGGAGCCGCTGGCGCCGACAATGACCAGGCATTCCCCCGAACGAATGTCGAGGTTGAGCGTCCGCAGCACGGCAAGCTGGCGCCCGCCGAGGCTGAAGGATTTGGACAGGTCGCGGATCGAGACCTCCCCGCCGCGGTTGGAACCGGTCATCTCATCTCTCAGCTATTTCAGAGCTCAGTTGATCTTGGTTTCGCCGGGCCGGTACAGAATGTCGGCGGCTTTCAGCTTGCCCTTGGCCAGACGGCCGTCGCGCTCCAGCACGGCGACCCAGAAGTCGATGTCGCGGTCGGTCGCCTGCGCACCTTCGCGCAGACCAAAGCCGGTCCAGTAGCGGGCGAGATCGCCGTTTTCACCGCGCTTGTCGAGGATAGTGGCCAGCACCTTGCGGGCTTCGTCCGGGTTCTGGCGCGACCAGTCCGAGGCGCGCGCCGACTGTTCGACGAAGTTGCGCGCCGCATCCGGGTTGGCGGCAATGAAGTCGCGCCTGAGTACGACGAAGCCGCCGGCGAGTTCGCCGAGCACCTGCGTGTCGTCGAACACGCCGCGCACGCCGCCATTGGCGACCAGCGCGCCGGCAAAGGTCGCCTGCCAGTAGCCGAGGCCGGCAATGTCGACCTGGCGCGAGCGCAGCGTCTGCTCAAGCTGCGGGCCGGGCACGACAATGAGGTTGGCGGCGGTCGGCGGCAGGCCGACGCTGTGCAGGGCCTCACGCACCGTATAGTCGAGATGAGCGCCGAGCGTGTTGACCGAGATGGTCTTGCCGGCAATGTCGGCGATCGATTTGATCGGGCTGTCTTCCAGCACGTAGAAGACGCTCTTCACATCCTTGTTGATGCCGTTGCTCGGATACGCCGCGACGAAGTCGTTGCCGCCCGAGATCGAGTTGATCACCGCCGCGGTGGCGGCCGAGCCGATGTCGACGCTGCCGGAAGACAGCGCAAACAGCGATTCCGGTCCACCCGAGGAATAGCCGACATTCTCCAGCTCGACGCCGAGCCCTTTGAAGTAGCCGAGCTCGTCGGCCAGCTCATGCGGGGAGATGCTGCCACGGCTGGCGAGGTAGCGGAACTTGACGGCTGCGGCTTGCGCAAAGGCCATGCGCGGCAGGCCGGCGGCGATGAGGCCGGCGGCAAGCGGCGCGCCGGCAAGCAGCGAACGGCGGGTGATTTTCATGATCGGGTCCTTCCTGGAGGTAAACGGTGAGGGGCGGACTGCTCAGTTGACAGGATTGCTCCAGCGACAGAGCCGCCGCTGCAGGGTGACCAATGCCTGGTTGGCGATCAGGCCAAGCCCGGCGAGGATGACGATTGCCGCAAACATCAGCGGGATCTGGAAATTGTACTGCGCGTTCATCACCTGGAAGCCGATGCCCTTGTTGGCACCGATCATCTCGGACGCGATCAGCAGCAGCAGCGCGGTGGTGGCGCTCAGCCGCAAGCCGACGAAGATCGACGGCACGGCGCCCGGCAGTACGACGCGGCGAAACACGGTGAGCCGGCTCGCACCATAGACGCGCGCCATTTCAAGCAGCTTGGGATCGACTTCCTTGACGCCGCTGGTGGTATTGAGCAGCAGCGGAAACAGCGTCGCCCAGAAGATGACGAAGATCTTCGAGGTCTCGCCAAGTCCCAAGAGCAGGATGAACACCGGATAGAGCGCCAGCGCCGACGTCTGCCGGAACACCTGCAGGATCGGATCGAGCGCGGTTTCGACCGGGCGCACCTGGCCCATGAACAGGCCAAGCGGAATGGCAACGGCGACAGCCGCCGCAAAGGCGATGCCGGCGCGTTGCAGGCTGATGGCGATGTCGCCGAGCAGGCTGCCGCCGGCAAGCCCCTTCCAGAGTGCGACGACGATCATGTCGATCGGCGGCAGCACCGCCGCGTTGACCCAGCCGACGCTGCTCGCCACCTGCCAGAGCGCCAGGAAGCCGGCAAGCACGCCGTAGCGCTTCAGGAAGCGAACAGCCGCCTTGCTACCGAGGTTCAGGAAGTCGGTGCCGAGCCCGGTTTCGCCACCACTGCGGCGAACCGTGATCTGCCGATCGATGTGCTGCAGCGTCATTGCTTCACCCCTTCGATTGCCAAGGTCATTCGGCGGCAAGGACGGTCGAGCGGGCGA
This sequence comes from Mesorhizobium sp. M1143, assembly GCF_040318435.1. Taxonomy (NCBI): domain Bacteria; kingdom Pseudomonadati; phylum Pseudomonadota; class Alphaproteobacteria; order Hyphomicrobiales; family Phyllobacteriaceae; genus Mesorhizobium; species Mesorhizobium sp. M1143. Next base: position 77,766 of record NZ_JAMYMJ010000014.1, read on the forward strand.
CGGTCCATGGATTTTCCGGGCGCCTGAGGCCGAGATTCTCGCGCAGCGTGCGGCCTTCGTAAGCCGTGCGGAACAGGCCGCGCCGTTGCAGTTCGGGAATGACCAGGTCGACGAAATCGTCGAGCCCGCCGGGCAGCCAGGGCGGCAGGATGTTGAAGCCGTCGGCCGCGTCGCTGGTGAACCATTCCTCCAGCTGATCGGCGACCTGCCTGACGCTGCCGACGATGGTGTAGTGGCCGCGCGCCGTCGCTACCCATTGGTAAAGCTGGCGGATGCTGAAATTGTGCTCGTCGGCAATCTGCCGGATCAGCGCCTGGCGGCTTTTCATGCCTTCGGTTTCCTTGCTCGGCGGCAACGGGCCGTCGAGCGGATAGCCCCTGATGTCGAGCGTCTGGCCGGCCAGCCCGTTGAGCAGGGCGACACCGTCCTCGGGCAGGATAAGGTCGTTAAGCTGTTGGTATTTGGCACGGGCCTCGTCCTCGGTGCGGCCGACGAAGGGCGCGACGCCCGGCATGATCAGCACCTGGTCGGGATCGCGGCCGACTTCAGCCACGCGCGCCTTGATGTCGCGGTAGAATTCCTGCGCCGTCTCGAGCTTCTGATGGGCCGTGAAGATGACCTCGGCCGAGTGCGCGGCAAGCCCACGGCCGTCTTCCGACTGCCCCGCTTGTACGACAACCGGATGTCCTTGCACCGGGCGCGGCACGTTGAGCGGACCCTTGACGCTGAAATGCTCGCCCTTGTGGTCGATGTCGTGCAATCTGTCCTTGTCGTAGAAACGGCCCGACTGCTTGTCGCGGATGAAGGCGTCATCCTCCCAGCTGTCCCACAGCGCCTTGACCGTCTCGACATGCTCATGCGCCCTGGCATAGCGCTCGGCATGGCTGGGCTGGACGTCGCGGTTGAAATTGCGTGCCGTTTCGTCGCCGGCCGAGGTCACCACGTTCCAGCCGGCGCGGCCGTTCGACAACAGGTCGAGCGAAGCAAATTTGCGCGCCAGCGTGTAAGGCTCCTCATAAGTGGTGGACGCCGTTGCGATGAAGCCGAGATGCGTCGTCAGCGGCGCCAGCGCCGCAAACAGCGTCACCGGCTCGAAGCCGGCGATCTTGGCGTTGCCGCCCTCGCGGGCGCCGAGGCCGACGGTCAGGTTGTCGGCCAGGAAATAGGCGTCGAACAGGCCGCGCTCGGCGGTCAGCGCCAGCTGCTTGTGGAACTCGAAATTGGTGGCGCCGTCGGCCGGCGCATCGGGATGACGCCAGGCGGCGATATGCTGCCCGCCGCCGGGCAGGAAGGCGCCGAGCTTGATCTGCCGCGGCCTGCTATCGGACTTGCTGGCTCGAGTCATTGCAGGTTCGTCCTTCTGGTCTATGCGGGCTGGTCTTGCGGGAAGAAATGTTGTGTTCCTGATCTCTCAGGCGGCAAGGACGACGCTGTAGGGCACGCCGGCCACCCGGCATGCCTCGGCGACCGCCTGCCGGGCTCGCGCCTTGACTGCCTCTGACACCAGCACGCCATCTGCAAAGTCCTTGTCCGAGGCGTAGATCGCGGTCGGCAGGGTCTGCGCCTCGAAGAAGCCGAACAGCGGCCGCAACTGGTGTTCGACGACAAGCGAATGACGCTCGCCGCCGCCTGTCGCCGCCAGGATGATCGGCTTGCCGCGCAGCGACGACGGGTCGAGCAGGTCGAAGAAGTGCTTGAACAGCCCGGTGTAGCTGCCCTTGAAGGTCGGGGAGCCGACCACCAGCACGTCGGCGCCGAGCAGCTGCTCGATAATACCGCGCGCCGCCGGATCGAGATCGCCAAGCTGTCTTGCAGGCGCAAAGGACGGGCCGAGATCCTCGATGTCGAAAACGCTCAAAGCCGAGCCGGCCCGGCTCGCCACCTCACCGGCGATGTGGCTGACGAATGCCTTCGTCTTGGACGGACGGGTCAGGTTGCCGGACAACCCCACCACCAGCTTTTTTGACATCCGAGGCTCCTTCTCGCAACGCACTATCCGCATTAAGCCTACCGATTTTATAGAATTAAATGAGCGAGAAGATTTCAAAACCGGGCTCTGAAGCGAATGGAGTTTGCGGTACATCGCCTTTGGTTGGTTCATTTGGCCCCAAAAGCGCCGCGGCAGATGCTGACGCGGTCGCGCAGGGCATCGCCGGGGACCATGGCCTTGGTCCTTTGCGCACCGATGGGTATCGTCGCGAAACCGTCAAGGGCCGGCGGCATTGACACTGCGTTGTGTGAGTGTCGATTGAACCCGATCGCGTGGGCGACGAAGTAGGCAACTGGAATCAAAGAACAGGATGCGCGCATGAAGAAGATCGGCTTTCTTTCGTTCGGCCATTGGTCGCCCTCGTCGCAATCGCAGACGCGCTCGGCGTCCGACGCGCTGCTGCAGTCGATCGACCTGGCCGTCGCCGCCGAGGAGCTGGGCGCGGACGGCGCCTATTTCCGCGTCCATCATTTTGCCCGCCAGCTCGCTTCGCCGTTTCCGCTTCTGGCCGCGGTCGGCGCCCGCACCAGCCGCATCGAGATCGGCACCGCCGTCATCGACATGCGCTATGAGAATCCGCTGTATATGGCCGAGGATGCGGGTGCTGCCGACCTGATCGCCGGTGGCCGGCTGCAGCTTGGCATCAGCCGCGGTTCGCCGGAGCAGGTGATCGACGGCTGGCGCTACTTCGGCTACGTGCCGCAGGACGGCAAAAGCGATGCCGACATGGCGCGCAACCATGCCGAGGTGTTTCTGGACGTGCTGCGCGGCGAAGGTTTCGCGCAACCCAATCCGCGGCCGATGTTCCCCAATCCTCCGGGAATGCTGCGGCTCGAGCCGTTCTCGGCCGGCCTGCGCGATCGGATCTGGTGGGGCGCCGCTACCAACGCCACCGCCGAATGGGCGGGCAAGCTCGGCATGAACCTGCAAAGTTCGACGCTGAAGTTCGATGAGGGCGGCCAGCCGCTCCACATCCAGCAGGCCGAACAGATCCGCGCTTATCGTGCGGCGTGGAAGGAAGCCGGCCATACACGCGAGCCGCGCGTGTCGGTCAGCCGCAGCATCTTTGCGCTGGTGAACGACCGCGACCGCGCTTATTTCGGCGGCGGCAGCAGCGAAGATCATTTCGGCTATATCGAGCCTGAGAAGCTTGCCGTCTTCGGCCGCTCCTATGCCGCCGAGCCCGATGTGCTGGTCAAGCAGCTGAAAGAGGATGAAGCGATCGCCGAGGCCGACACGCTGCTTCTGACCGTCCCCAACCAGCTCGGCGTCGAGTACAACGCCCACGTCATCGAGGCCATCCTGAAGCACGTCGCGCCAGCTCTCGGCTGGCGCTGACAAGAGGCGCCAGCCGCCGGGCAAACAAAGAGATAGACCGTTTCGCCGGCAAACGGTGAAACGCTCTAAGGGAAGAGGCGGCTAGGCATCCGCCTTGAAGGTCTGCTTCTGCTGGCCGAGCCCCTCGATGCCCAGTTCCACCACATCGCCAGCCTTCAAGAACACCGGCGGCTTCATGCCCAGCCCAACGCCGGGTGGCGTGCCGGTGGAGATGATGTCGCCGGGGTGGAGCGACATGAACTGGCTGAGATAGGAAACGAGATAGGCGACGCCGTAGACCATGGTCCTGGTCGAGCCGTTCTGCATCGTCTTGCCGTTGACCGTCAGCCACATTTTGAGGTTCTGCGGATCGGCAACCTCGTCCTTGGTGACAAGCCACGGCCCGGTCGGACCAAACGTGTCGCAGCTCTTGCCCTTGGTCCACTGGCCCTGGCGCTCGGCCTGGAAGGCGCGCTCGGACACGTCATGGGCAACGGCATAGCCGGCGACATAATCCAGCGCATCGGCCTCGCTGACATATTTGGCTTTTCTGCCGATGACCACGGCGAGTTCAACCTCCCAGTCGGTCTTTTCCGAGCCGCGCGGGATCAGCACATCATCGTCGGGGCCGACAATGGCCGAGCTCGCCTTCATGAAGATGATCGGCTCCGGCGGCACGGTGGCGCCGGTTTCGGCGGCATGGTCGGAATAATTCAGGCCGATGCAGATGAACTTGCCCGTGCCGGCGACGCAGGCGCCGAGGCGCGGCTTGCCGGAAACCGCCGGCAGCGAGTTCGGATCGAGCTTCGACAATGTCTCGAGCGACGCCGGATCGAGCGCCTTGCCAGCAATGTCGGTGACATGACCCGAAAGATCGCGGATCGTTCCATCCGCATCGAGCAGGCCGGGGCGTTCGCTCCCTATCTCGCCATAGCGCAGCAGTTTCATCTTGCTCTCCAAATTGCGGCCCAAGGCCGTTTTCAAAACTCGCTCCGCCAAGCGATGACTGGGCGGACTCTGGCTATCGGACCCGACCTAGGGCAAGCCGGACTTTAGAACTGTTCGAGCCTGGACCTGCGGATCGAGGCTATTGCTCAGATCGACCAGCCGCCGTCGATATTATAGGCCTGGCCTGAGGTGTACGTGGCGCCGGCGAGGTAGACGGCAAGGTCGGCGATTTCCTCGGGCGTGCCGAGACGGCCCATCGGCTGGCGGGCAATGAAGGCTGCGCGGGCCGCCTCGTAATCGCCCTGCGCATGCATGCGGTCCTGCAGCGACGGGCTCTCGACAGTGCCGGGGCAGATGGCGTTGCAGCGAATGCCCTTGGCGACATAGTCCGCGGCAACCGCCTTGGTGAGACCGATCACGGCCGCCTTGGAGACGCCATAGGCGAAGCGGTTGGGCACGCCCTTGCCGGCGCCGGCGACGGACGACATGTTGATGATCGAGCCGTCGCCGCGCTCCAGCATGCCGGGCAGCACGGCCCGAATGGTGCGGATCATGGCGCGGACATTGAGATTGAAGGCGAAGTCGAGATCGGCATCCTTCATCTCGAGGATCGAGCCGGAATGAACGAAGCCGGCGCAGTTGAACAGCACGTCGACGCGGCCGATTTCGGCGAAGCCCGACGTGACGGCATCATCGTTGAGGACGTCGAGCTTGCGGGTCTTGATGCCGGAGGTCTTGGCGAGTTCGGCCAGCAGCGCCTCGTTGATGTCGGTGGCGTGCACGACGGCGCCTGCCTTGGCGAAGGCCAATGCGCTCGCCCTGCCGATGCCTTGCGCCGCCGCCGTGACGACAACGACCTTGCCTGCCAGATCCGCCATGCGTTTCTCCTCGCCTCTTTGGCCACTTCTCGGCCCGATTTAATGCGGGCTGACCGGGGCGTCCTGTGCCAGACAGGCGCGACTATGCGGCCTGCACAATCCATCAGTCCATAAACAACAAATGTTTTTTCTGGTTAAAGAACACATGTCCGGGCGTCAAGCCCGAACGCGATCACCTTCGCGACGGCTGATGTAATGCACATCGCTTGCTCTGATGCAACAACATGTATGACAACCGGGCAACGAGTCGCGCTGCCATGGTTCACTCAAGCACAGCGCGCTTCAGGCGGCATTAGTCGCCGTATGGCACCCAGACGTTCTTCACTTCGACGGCGCGGCGCAGCAGGGCATCGCCGGCGGCCTCGTCGGACGCCCAGTCGAGGCTGCTGCCGTTGCCGGTCCAGACGCGCTTGAGATTGCCGACGGAATCGGCCTCCGCCTTGGCGCAAGTGTCGGCATCGGCAAACAGCCAGAGCCCGTCGACATCGTCATGCTTGGCCAGCACGCCGGCAAGCTCCGCCGTGCGGCCGGTGACGATGTTGATGGCGCCTGCCGGAACGTCGGAATATTCGATCACCTGGTAGAGATCGGTGGCAAGCAGCGGGTATTTTTCCGACGGCACGGCCACTACCGTGTTGCCCATGGCAAGCGCAGGTGCGATCAGGGAGATCAAGCCGAGCAGCGGCGCGCTGTCCGGGGCGACGATGCCGACGACGCCGACCGGCTCGTGCAAAGCGAGCGTGACGGCGCGGGCCGGTGGCTGATGCACCCTGCCCTCATACTTGTCGGCAAGGCCGGCATAGAGGAACAGGCGCTCGATCGATTGTTCCACTTCCTCCCGCGCGGCCTTGGCGTTGGCGCCGGTCAGTTCGGTCAAGCGTGCGGTAAACTCGCCGGCACGGCCGGACAGATTTTCGGCGAGATAATATAGCACCTGGGAGCGATTGTAGGCGGTCGCCTCCGGCCACGCTTTGCAGGCGCGGGCGGCGGCAACGGCGTCGCGGATGTCCTTGCGGCTGCCGAGACCGACTTCGCCGGCCAGCTTGCCCCTGGCAGTGGCGACATAAACCGAGTAATTTCCATCGGGACGCACCTGCTTGCCGCCAATGAACAGCTTGGCCGTGCGGTCGATGGCGCCGCCATCCGATTGCTCGACGGGCTGCGCCGAAGACGCCGTCGGCTTGATCACCGGGCCGAGCGGCAGTTTTGCCGAGAGATATTCGAACATGCCCTCGCGCCCGCCCTCGCGGCCAAAGCCGCTTTCGCGATAGCCGCCGAAGCCGCAGGCGGCGTCGAACATGTTGGTGCCGTTAACCCAGACGACGCCGGCCTTCAATTGCGGAGCGACATGCAGCGCGAGGTTGATGTTTTCGCTCCACACCGAGGCGGCCAGCCCATAGCGCGTGTTGTTGGCAAGCTCGATCGCTTCCTCGGTGTTGCGGAAGGTCATGGTGGCCAGAACCGGACCGAACACCTCTTCCTGCGCCAGTATGTTTGCCGGCGAAACACCGGTGGCGAGCGTCGGCAGGTGGTAGTAGCCGGAAGACGGCAGCACCGCATCGGGCTGCCAGCAGACGGCGCCCTGCCTGGCGCCTTCGGCGACCAGACCCTTGACGCGGTCGAGCTGCGTGGCGTCGACCAGCGGGCCGACATCGGTGTTCTTGTCGAGCGGGCTGCCGACGCGAAGCCGGCTCATCCTGACCTTGACCTTGGCGATCAAGGCATCGGCAATGCCTTCCTGCACCAGAAGCCGTGACCCGGCGCAGCAGACCTGGCCCTGGTTGAACCAGATGCCGTCGACCAGTCCTTCGACGGCGCTGTCGAGATCGGCGTCCTCGAAGACGATGAAGGCCGATTTGCCGCCAAGCTCCAATGACAGCTTCTTGCCCGATCCAGCCGTGGCTTTCCTGATGATCTTGCCGACCTCCGAAGAGCCGGTGAAGGCGATCTTCTGGATGCCGGGATGGTTGACGATGGCGACGCCCGCTTCCGGCCCGCCCTGGACGATGTTGACGACGCCCTTGGGCACGCCGGCACGCTCGCAGATCTCGGCAAACAGGATGGCGGTGAGCGGCGTGAACTCGGCCGGCTTCAGCACCACCGTGCAGCCGGCGGCGAGCGCCGGCGCAATCTTCCATGCCAGCATCAGCAGCGGGAAATTCCATGGGATGATCTGGCCGACGACGCCGACACCCTTGTGGCCTGGGAAATCCTTGTCCAGCGCCTGTGCCCAGCCGGCATGATGGATGAAATGGCGGATGGCCAGCGGCACGTCGATGTCGCGGCTTTCGCGGATCGGCTTGCCGTTGTCGATTGACTCAAGCACTGCGAACAGGCGCTGATGACGCTGCATCGCGCGGCCAATGGCGTAAAGCACTTTTGCGCGCTGGTAGCCCGAGGATGCCGACCATTTCGGTAAGGCCTTGGTGGCTGCGGCGACGGCTGCGTCGATATCGGCGGCGCCGGCATCGGAGATCTTGGCCAGCAGCTTGCCGGAGGAGGGTTCGCTGGTCTCGAAAGTCTTGCCGCTGGCGGCCGCCTTCCAGCCGCCATCGATGAACAGCGCCTTGCCGAAATCGCGTCCGGCAAGCCAGGCATCGGCCTCGGTGCGGGCTTCCGGCGCCGGGCCGTATTCCATGGCGTGATAGCGTTCGAGAATGTTCATGACGCGCTCCAGATAATCTTCTTGGCAGGCGCTCTGTGGCGCCCCCCTCCTTCCTGCCGGACATCTTCCCCACAAGGAGGGAGATCAGCATTCGCGCCTGTCGGCTCCGAAACGTCGACGACTGGCGAAATCGTCAATGATAGCCAATCTCCCCCCAGGTGGGGGAGATGTCCGGGAGGACAGAGGGGGGCGCGAAAAAACTCGGCGTTCAAGGCCTTCACCCGCCTCACGCCATTGCGTGGCGGTGGTTGGCCGAATAATGCCCGGTCAGATGATGCTCGAGCTGGCGCTCGATATCGGTCAGCAGGCTCGAGGCGCCGAAGCGGAACAGGTCTGGCTCCAGCCATGGCCGGCCGAGCTCCTCCTTCATCAGCACCAGCCAGTCGAGCGAAGCCTTGGCTGTAGAGATGCCGCCGGCCGGCTTGAAGCCGATGAGAAAGCCGGTCTCCTCGAAATAGGCTCGGATGGCGCGCACCATGGCAAGGCCGACGGGCAGCGTGGCGTTGACGCTTTCCTTGCCGGTCGAGGTCTTGATGAAATCGGCGCCGGCCATCATCGCCACCATCGAGGCCAGCATGACATTGCGCAGCGTGGCGAGGTCGCCAGTGCCGAGAATGACCTTGAGATGCGCATCGCCGCAGGCTTCGCGCATCGAGACGATCTCGTTGTAGAGCTCCTGCCACTTGGCGCCGAAGACCAGGCCGCGCGGGATGACGACGTCGATCTCGTCGGCGCCGTCGCGCACCGATGCCTCGATCTCCTGCAGGCGGGTCGACAACGGCGCAAGGCCGTGCGGGAAAGCGGTGGAGACGGCGGCGACATGGATGCCGGTGCCGCGCACGGCATCAACAGCCGTCGCGACGAATGGATGATAGACGCAGACCGCCGCCGGGCGGATTTTTTCGCCCTCGATGCCAAGCCCCTCGACGATGTCGCGGCGGAACGGGTTGATCGCCTTGGCGCATAGGCGGCGCACCCGCTCTTCGGTGTCGTTGGAATTCAGAGTCGTCAAATCCATGCAGGAGACCGCGCGCAGCAGCCAGGCGGCCTGGTTGTCAGCCTTGATCGAGCGCCGCTTTGTGAGGCTGGCGACCCTGCGTTCCAGCGCCGAGCGGTTGACCGAGCGCACCGATTCCATGAAGCCGAGATCGAGCCGCATGCCGGTGTTGCGGGCAATACCGTGGCTTTGCGGCACGGGCGTGTTGGCTGCGGCACGCGCCTGCAGCGGCGTGACCTTGGACCCGCCGAGATCGGCTTCGCGGATTGTGCTGCTCATCTCCTGCCCTTTCGCTCGACGATTTTACGTCGTGGTGCGTGTCGTTGCTCCCGGACTTGGGCGACACACACCGAAGATAGCCCGTGAATCGATGCTTCACGAGTCCTTCAAGGGCTCATAACGGAAAAAGGCGGCAAAAGCAGCTGAATTTTGACCACATGGTCAAAACGTCAATTCAAGACGTGGCGCCGAGGCGCCGGCTGATGTCAGCCGACGAAAGCGCGCTCGACGACGAAGGTCGAGGGATGGCTGAGCGAGCCCTCATGGAAGCCGAGGCTTTCGGCCATTTCCTTGACGTCCTTCAGCATATGCATCGAGCCGCAGATCATAATGCGATCCGTCTCCGGATTGAGCTTCTCGATGCCGAGGTCGTCGTAGAATTTGCCGGAGCCGATCAGCGCGGTGATGCGGCCCATGCGCGCCGACTCTTCGCGGGTCGTCGAATTGTAGAGGGTGACGCGGCCGCCGGTCAGTTCGCCGATCAGGGGATCGTTCTCGAGCGCGGCCACCAGTTCCTGGCCATAGGTCAGTTCGGCATTGTCGCGGCAGGTGTGGGTCAGGATGACCTGATCGAATTTTTCGTAGGTATCGGGGTCGCGCAGAAGGCTGGCGAAGGGCGCAATGCCGGTGCCGGTCGAGATCATGAACAGGCGCTTTGCCGGGGTCAGCGCGTCGACAACCAGCGTGCCGGTCGACTTCTGGCGCATGATGACGGTGTCGCCGACCTGGATCTTCTGCAGTTCGGAGGTCAGCGGGCCGTCCGGCACCTTGATCGAGAAGAATTCCAGCTCTTCGTCCCAGGCCGGGCTTGCCACCGAATAGGCGCGGTACACCGGCTTTTCGGCATTGGGCAGCCCGATCATGACGAACTCGCCGGAGCGGAAGCGCAGCGACTGCGGACGGGTGATGCGGAACGAGAACAGACGGTCGGTGTAATGCTTCACCGAGACGACGGTTTCGGCATAGACGTTGGCCGGAATCGGGAACTGCAGCGGACGGGCGCCGGCGGTGTTGAGTGCGGATGTGGTGTTCATCAAATCCAACTCTGTCTTGCCCACGCCTGTGCGGGCGCCAAACCGTTTCCTGCGCGCCCAGACCATTCAGGTCCCGGCGAGCCGTTCACACACTCCAAAGCAGTGAGCTCTTGTGTCCCAAATTTATTAGTATACAAACGATATTTGTGTCAAGATACCACGCTAAAACAGCTTTCCAAACTGCGGCATATTCGTAGTTCCGCCATTTCGGATTTCGACAATGAAAGAGAATTTTTCGGTGCAACAACCGGATTCCCTGGGTCACGTCGTTGCCGGCATCGATGTTGGCGGAACCTTCACCGACCTCATTTTGATCGACGGAAATGACGGCGGAAAGGTGCATATCGCCAAGACGCCGACGACGGTCGACAACCAGGCGTTCGGCGTGGTTTCAGCGCTGGGCGCCACCGGCTTTGCCATAGACGGCATCGACCTCATCGTGCATGGCACGACCACCACCACCAATGCAGTTCTGGAACGCCGGCTGGCGAAAACCGGCATGATCACCACACGCGGTTTTCGCGACGTGATCGAGTTGGGACGGCGGACCCGACCGCAGCCCTATGGCATGACAGGCACCTTCGTTCCGATCATACCGCGCGATCTCAGGCTCGAAGTCTCGGAGCGCGTCGAAGCATCCGGCGCGGTGCGCACGCCGCTCGACGAGGCCGAGATGCGCGACGCCGTGAAGACGCTGATCGCGGCCGGCTGCGAGTCCCTCGTCATCCATTTCCTGCATTCCTACGCCAACCCTGGACATGAGCGGCGCGCGGCCGAAATCGCCGCCGAGCTTTGGCCGAACGGCTACATCACGACTGGCCATGCGCTGCTGTCGGAAGCCCGCGAATTCGAGCGCGGCGTTACCGCCGCGGTCAACGCCTCGGTGCAGCCGATCCTCGAGCGTTATGTCGAGCGGCTGCGCAAGGAATTGGCCGCCAAGGGCTATGCCCGCGACTTCCTGATCATGAACGGCAATGGCGGCATGATCTCGGCCCGTTTCGTCACGCGCGAGTCGGCCAAGACCGTGATGTCCGGCCCGGCCTCCGGCGTCATCGCCGCCGCCTATACGGGCAAGCGCGCCGGCTTTGAAAACCTCGTCACCTACGACATGGGCGGCACCTCGACCGATGTGGCGCTGATCCGCAACGCCGAGCCGGCGGTCTCCAACGAGATCGAGATCGAATATGCGATGCCGATCCATGTGCCGATGGTGGCGGTGCATACGGTCGGCGCCGGCGGCGGCTCGATCGCGCGCGTTGATGCGGCCGGCCTGATCCAGATCGGCCCGGAAAGTGCCGGCGCCAATCCCGGTCCGATCTGCTACGGCCGCGGCGGCTTGGAGCCGACCATCACCGATGCCAATCTGGTGCTGGGACGGCTGGCGCCGAAAAAACTGCTGGCGGTCGAAAATCCGGTCACCGTCGAGCGCGTCACCGGCATTTTCGAGAACAGAATAGGCAAGGCCACCGGCCTCTCCGGCGTCGAGGCGGCGGGTGCAATCCTGCGGCTCGGCAACATGAAAATGGCCGGCGCCATCCGCATGGTCTCGGTGTCGCGCGGCCATGATCCGCGCGATTTCGCGCTGTTCGCCTTCGGTGGCGCCGGGCCGCTGCATGCCTCCGCCCTGGCGCGCGAACTCGGCCTGCCCCGTGTGCTGGTGCCGGCGCGTCCGGGCATCACCAATGCGCTCGGCTGCGTCGTGGCCGATCTGCGTCACGACTTCGTCAACACGATCAACCAGCCGGTCGCCGTGCTCGATGAAGCCAGGCTTCGCGAGGTGCTGGAACGTCACCGCGGGGAAGGCGAGGAACTGATCGGCAAGGAAGCGGTGAAGCCGGAAACGATCCGCGTTACGCACTCTGCCGACATGCAGTTTGTCGGCCAGACCCACATCATCAACGTGCCGTTGCCGTCTTCATCGGTGACAAGGCAGGAGTTGCAGGCGCTGTTCGAAAAAGCCTATTTCGCCCGCTTCAAGGTCGAGCTGCCGGAGATCCGCGCCAATCTGGTCAACCTCAACACGTCGGTGACGGGCGTGCGGCCGGCGATCGACCTGTCACGGCTGATCGACCCGGCCGGACGTACAAAGACGCTAGACGAGGCGCTGCGCGAAACAAGGCCTGTCTGGTACGCAGGACGCTGGCACGATACGCCGATATACGCACGCGAAAAGCTGCCGCCCGATGCCGTCATCGAAGGGCCGGCGATCCTCGAACAGATGGACGCCACCACCGTGCTCGAACCCGGCGACCGCGCAAGATCGGACGCCGACGGCAACATCATCATGGATATCGGCGAGGCCTGAGATGCAAAAGCTCGACGCCATCACGCTTTCGGTCCTGCAGGCTGCCCTCCAGCAGGTCTGCGACGAGATGGATCTCACTTTCTCCCGCGCGGCCTTCTCGCCTGTCATCGCCGAAGCCAATGACCGCTCCGACGGCATCTACTCGGCCGTCGACGGCTCGCTGATCGCACAAGGCAGCCAGGGCCTGCCGGTGTTCGTCGGCGTCATGCAGTATTCGACCAGGACGGTGATCGAGATGATCGCCGACGGCCGCTGCCTGCCACCTGAGCCGGGCGACATCTATATCGTCAACGATCCCTATCTCGGCGGCACTCATCTGATGGATGTGCGCTTCGCCATGCCGGTCTATCGCGACGGCAAGATATTTTGCTGGCTATCGAATACCGGCCACTGGCCCGATATCGGTGGCTCGGTGCCGGGCGGCTTCTCCGCTTCCGCCACAGCCGTCGAGCAGGAAGGCCTGCGGCTGCCGCCGGTCAAGCTGTTCAAGAAGGGCGTGCTCGACACCGAAATCTACGCCATCATCTGCTCCAACATCCGCGTCGCCGACCAGCGCATCGGCGATATAAGGGCGCAAGCCGCGGCACTGCTGATCGGTCAGGACCGGCTCAATGGAATCCTCGATCGTTACGGGGACGAAACCGTCGTCGGGGCGATCGCCGAACTGCGTCGCCGCGCCGCCGAGCAGATGCGCGCCAACATCTCCGCCATTCCAGACGGCACCTATAGCTCGAAGGCCTTTGTCGACTCGGACGGCGTGGTCAACGAGCCGCTGACCATTGCACTTGCGGTGGAGAAGAAGGGCGACACGCTGACCTTCGATTTCACCGGTTCCTCAAAACCCTGCGCGGGGCCGATGAACAGCGTGCTGGCGACGACGCTATCCTCGGTCTATCTCGCCATGCGCCATATCTTTCCCGATGTGCCGATTAGCGCCGGGGCTTTCGAGCCGCTGATCGTCAAACGGCCAGAAGGCACGTTTCTCGATGCCAAATACCCGCGGCCCGTCTCGGGCTGCGCGGCTGAGGTGTCGCAGCGCATCGCCGAGGCGGTGTTCGCGGCGATGGTGCAGGCGCTGCCGGAAAAGGTGACGGCTGCACCCGCCGGCTCCAGCGGCAATTTCGCGCTCGGCGGCAACGATCCGGCCCGCGGCCGCGACTATGTGATGTATCAGATCTCCGGCGGCGGCTATGGCGGCAATTCGGGACATGACGGGCTGACCAATGGCTGCTCGACCATCGGCATTTCGAAATCGCCGCCGGTCGAGATCATGGAGCAGGCCTTTCCGGTTCTCTACCGCCACTATGCCTTGCGCGAAGGCTCCGGCGGCGCCGGCAAGCAGCGCGGCGGCTTCGGCCTCGCCTATGAGGTCGAGATATTGCGAGGCGAGGCGCGAGCGTCCTTCGTCATGGACCATGGCCGTTTCGGCCCGCAAGGCGCGCTCGGCGGCAGGGACGGCGCGGTCAACACAGTGACCGTGTTCCGCGACGGCGAGGCACATGTGCCGCCGCATCTGTCCAAGGAACAGGACATCGCGCTCAAGGCCGGCGACCGCGTGCGCGTCGGCACGCCGGGCGGCGGCGGCTATGGCGATCCGCGTCAGCGCGATCCGAAACTGGTCGCCGAGGACGTCCGTCTTGGTTACTACACCGATGAACAAGCCAAAGAGCTGTTCGGAACCTGACAGCCGACAGGCCCGAGCTGCGTTAGCTCTGCAGCTTGGCCTTCAGCGCATCGGCGAATTTCTGCGCGATTTTCTTGAAGCCGGCGGGATCGGGATGCAGTTCGTTGGCCCAGTCGGCCAGCTTCAACGTTCCTTGCGTGTCGACCAGATGGAAATTGTTGTTGGGATCGTCGGCCAGGCGCTTCACCACATCGCGGAACGCCGCCAGCGCGTCGTGGACGATGACCGTGCCCTTGGCGACCGTCCAGTTGCAGAAATCGAGCGACGGTTTCAGCCACGGGCCGACACAGGACGGATGCGCTCCGTTCGGGATCGGAAAATCATAGCAATGGCCAAAGATCGGCACGCCTGGCGCGACGCGGTCGCGCAGCGCGAACAAATCGAGATAGCAGGCCTCGACCATGCCGAGCGCCTTGGTGAAGCGGTTCTTGTTCAGCCCGGGGGCGTGGCCGTCATTGAAGTCGAGGAAGATGCAGAACTGGTCGCCGGCAATGTCGTTGCCACCGGCAGAGAACAGGATGGCATCGGGCTTGCCGTCCAGCCAGTTGGCCTTGTTGCGCAGGGCGGCGATCATGCGCTGCTGCTTGGGCAGCGACATCTCGTCGGTCGCCGCATCGCCATGATGGGCAAGGTTGAGGATGGTCGGCGGCATCGAGCCGATGCGGCGCAGCTGCGCGATCACGTCGGTGTCGACGAACGGAAAGCCGTTGCCGGTGAGCGGATAGTCGAACCAGGAATCGCCCTGCGCCAGCATCACCAGCGGCCGGTTGGCGACGGCCGCCTCGAGATTGCCGGCGCTTTCCCTTGCGGTTTCGAGCCGCTCGATGTTGGCCTGGTGAACCCTGATGCGCTTGGCGATGTCGTCGTCGATGCGCCGTTGCGCGGCTTCCTGCACGAATTCCTGCTGGTCCATCCCCAGGTCCCTCCCATGACCGCCTATGTCCGGCTGAGCATGCGCCGATGTCCATGATCGGTCTGTAATTTAGATCACAGTAAGATTCCTGGGGAAGGACGGCTTGCCGCGCCGTGATCGCCGCAGAGCATGTCGTTTCCGTCTCCGTGGAGTCTGCAAAAGACCATAGACTTCTATCCTTGTTTTCGCGCAATTCCGGACGGGAAACCGCCAACACCTTCCCTGGAATTGCTTAGTCAACGGAGATCAGGAACATGCGTCTTTTCGGTCGTTTCGTGCTTGCCGCGTCCGCCGCCCTGCTGCTTGGGACCGGTGCTGCCTCTGCCGAGAAACTCAGGATCGGCACCGAGGGCGCCTATCCGCCCTTCAACTATGCCAATTCGGACGGCACGCTGGGCGGCTTCGACATCGACCTCGGCAAGGCGCTGTGTGCCGAGATGAAGGCCGAGTGCGAATTCTCCGTACAGGATTTCGATGGTTCCATTCCGGCGCTGCAGGCCGGCAAGTTCGACGCCATCATCAACATCACCATCACGCCGGAACGGGCCGAGAAGGTCGAGTTCACCCACAAATATTACCAGACGCCGCCGGCCATCGCCGTGCCGAAGGATTCGACCATCGCCGGCACATCGCCGGACGATCTGAAGGGCAAGGTGCTGGGCGTGCAGAGCGCAACCATCCACCAGAATTTCGCCGAGCAGAAATACTCCGGCTCGACCGTGAAAGCCTATCCGACGGGCGACGACGCCCGCACCGACATGGCCAATGGCCGGCTCGACGCGATGATGGACGGCTCGATCATCCTGACCGAATGGCTGAAGAAGCCCGATGGCGCCTGCTGCAAATTGCTCGGCACGCTGACCGCCGATCCGGCCATTCACGGCCCCGGCGTCGGCATCGCCCTGCAAAAGGGCAACAAGGAACTGGCCGACAAGTTCAATGCCGCAATCGAGGCGCTGCGCGCCAACGGCAAGTACAAGGAAATCAACGACAAGTACTTCGCCTTCGACGTCTACGGGGGTTAATCCCTCAGCCAACCCGACCTCGGCAGCGCCACCCGGCGCTGCCGTTTTCATGAGATGACGGAGAAGTTTCTTGGTTGAGCGGCGCTCCCCTTTCTACACCAGCATCGTTGGCCTCGGCGCCACGATGGGCCGGGTCGGCGGCGACTTCGTCTCGGCCAAAACTTATTCCGGCATCGCCGACGAGCATCTGAACACGCGCAAGAATGTCGGCGTGCAGGATCTGAGCACCATGGGCAAGATGGACATCAAGGGGCCGGAAGCGGAGGCGCTGGTCAACCACGTTATCGTCAACGATGCGGCCGCGATGAGCCCCGGCCAGGTGCGCTATTCCACCGTCTGCCGCGACGATGGCGGCATCATGGACGACCTCACCGTGTTCCGGCTGGCGCCTGAGCATTTCATGCTGGTGACCGGCTCGGTCAACCGGCTGAAGATGCTGCCCTGGCTGCAGCATCATGCTGAAGCGCGAAAGGCCTATGTCACCGACATCACCGCGGCCGTCGCCTTCCCGACCATACAGGGGCCGCGCTCCCGCGAGCTGCTGAAAGCACTGGTTTCGGATGCCGATCTCGATGAGTTGAAACGCTGGGCGTTCACTTCAGGGCGCGTCGGCGAGACCAAAGTCCTGATCTCACGCACCGGGGTGACCGGCGAGCTCGGCTTCGAACTGTTCGTGCCGGCGGACGAGGCGACTTCCGTCTGGGACGCGCTGGTGCGGACCGGCGGCGATTTCGGCTTGAAGCCATACGGCGTGCTGGCCATGTTCACGCTCGGGCTGGAAAAGGCCTATCCGGCGCATGGCATCGACATGGACGAGAGCCGTACGCCCTTCCATGTCGGGCTCGATCGCTGGATCAAGTTCGACAAGGGCGAGTTCATCGGCCGCGAGGCATTGCTCAAAATTCGCGACAAGGGGCTCGACGAACGCTGGACCGGGCTGATTCTCGACGGTGACAAGCCGGCCGCGACGGATGCCAGGGTTTTCGCCGACGGCGAGGATGCCGGCGTCGTCACCTACAGCGATCACGGCTATTCCTTAGGCAAAGTTCTGGCGACGGCGCATTTGCGGCTGCCGTTCACCGCCATCGGGACCGAATTCAGCATCGACATTGACGGCAAGCCGACCCGCGCGGTGGTGGCGCCGATGCCATTCTTCGATCCTGAAGGCGCTCGGCTGCGGGCCTAAATCAGGCTAACTTCGCTAGCAGCCGCATAAACGTGGCCGCTTCCTTGACCGTCAGCGGCGCCAGTGTCTCCTGGGTGATGGCGCGGGCCAACGGGATCAGCCGTTCGACCGCCTCGCGTCCCTCTGGCGTGAGGTTGACCAGCAGCCGCCTTTTGTCGACCTCATGCTTGGTCAGGTCGACCAGGCCACGCGCCTTCAGCCGATCGATCACGCCCTTGACGGTCGCCGCATCCATGGCGATCAGCGTTCCCAACTGGTTCTGCGAGGTCTCGCCGACATCGTGCAGCTTGGCGAGTGCAGCGAATTGCGGCGGCGTCAGGTCGCTGATCTGGGCGGCAAAGATCGAGACATGGCGCTGATGCGCCTTGCGCAGGATGAAGCCTACCTGCTCCTGCAGGCGGTAATCATGTTCGTCAGGCTCTTCGGCCTCGACGAGCTTGAGAAGATTGTCGCCGCCGCTCATCGCAAGCCGTCCCAAGCCTTGATGTCGCCAACCGCCAGGCCGCCCATGCGGTCGTGCACGCGCGGACCGCAGCTCATGGCCAAGCAGAAGAGGATCTCGTCGGGGCGCGGCCCGTCGCTGAGGCCGACCTCAATGGCGTCGAAATGGCTGCGCACATAGGCAGCGTTGGTGTGGCCGAGCGGCACGTCGAGCCGCGAGCCGAACGCCCCGACCTTGGTTGCCGACGGCACGATCGCCTTGGCGTCGCCCAGCCGCTCGCGCATGGCATAGCCGCCCGGCACATGCCAGAGCGCGCCGTGCTCCAGCTCCCCTGACGAACCCACAATGGTGCCCTTGCCGTAGGCGTCGATCTGCTTGATGTCGCCGCCCAATGCGGCAATGAGCTTGTCGGTGAGCAGCAGGCCAAGCGGCTTCAGATCGTCCATGGCGCTCTGCAGTTCTTCGACGTAGCGGCCGGCGAACGGGTTCTTCACCAGCGCCACGGCCGCCGCGCGGCGGCGCGGCGCAGCTGCGACCGGGCCGCCATCGTGAAAGATCTCTTCGGTCAGAACCGCGATCTTGCGGATCGGAAACTCAGGCATGGGCAACTTCCTTCCCTGGATTTTTGTTGGGCGCGGCAAGCGCCATGGAACCACTGATGCGGGCTTCCCCACCTAGAAACAGCGCCGATGCGGCAATCAGGCCGCGCCGGCGAAAATCTTCGGCGACGGCAAGGCCATTGTCCAGCGCCCGCTCCACATCGCCACGCGCGAGCATGCCGACGGCTTGTGTCACCAGCCGCGCGCCGAGATCGCTGTCGGGCGCCAAGTCCTGCGCGGGAATGCGCTTGATGGCGGGATTGCCGGGCAGGTCGACGGCGTTGGCAATGAGTGTCGCGGCCGCATCGGCCTCGGCGCCGGTGTGCGCCAGCACGGTGACGGCGTCGGCAATGCCAAGCGAGAACGAACGGCCGCGCCAGCCGCTGGTGGCGACGCCGCGCACGCCGTCCGCCGAGCGAATGGTGAGGCGGTCGGCCATGCCGTTGCCGGTGCCGGCGATCGCCAGGTTCATCGACTGGCCCTTGCCGATATGGAGGGCGCTGTCGCCGCCATTGTTGACATAGGCCCGGTCGAGCTTGCGACCGGCAAGCAATGCCGAGAGCATTTCGTCGGCTACCGATCCCGCGACGGCGGCCATCGGCGTGATGAAGCATTCCGCCAACGGCATGACGGCTGCTTCCATGCGCCGCGCGGTCGGGCCGGCGAAGGTGCGCGGCGCCAGGAAAAATGCCGGCAGCCGCAATTCGGGAAGCTCCTCGACCAACTCGATCAGGATCGTCTGGAAGCGCTCGATCGCCTGATCGTAGGCGGCACGACACTCAGCCGCCTCACCAAAGGCTTCGACGATCAGGTCGATCGGCCCGTGGTTGAGGTGCAGCCGCTTGCCGTCCTGCAGCCAGTGGACTTGCGGGCCTTGCATCAAGAGGCCCCGTTCGAGCCGACGCGGCGCAACTGCGCCAGCGGCGGCCATGGATTGTGGGCCTCGGCGCCTGAGCCGCGGCGCGGGTTGAGATATTCGCCGCCTTTGGCAACGATATCCTCGACGCTGCGTATCTCGGCCTCGTAGCCGCCCAGCCGGACATAGTCGTCGCGGCGTAGCGTGAATTCGATCGGCGCCACCAGCGCCGGCGTCGGCACATAGCCGAAGGCGCCTTCCGGCACGCGCATGACGTCGACCATCAGCGTGATGCCGCCGCCCGGCCAGACATAGACCGGCGCGCCGCCAACGGTAACATAGGTATTCAAGCCCTGCACCGAGCGGGTGAGATTGACCGGGTTTTCGGTGACGCCGGCGCGCAGCGAACCGCCGGCGCCGCCGATGAACAGCACGGTGCAGAGCGCCGGCTCGCAATTGTCCTCGATCAGGCCGACCGATTTCTGCAGCCGCTCGGGGAACGGTTTTTCCACCGGCTTCAACTCGTCGTCGAGCTCGTAATAGGCGAACTGCTCGCCGGTGGTCGACACCATCAGCAGCGACAGGCCGGGGCGGGCGCCCTTCTTGGCGTTCCATCCGCCGAGGATCGACAGCGGGTCGGAAATCGAGGTGCCGCCCCAGCCGAGGCCGGGCTCGGAAACCTTGAAATAGCGGCCCGGCGTCGAACGGCGGCCGATGATCTTGATGCCGGTGTCCTGCCAGCCCAGCACCTTGCCGGCCTGATGCTCGGAGACGACGCCGGTGATGTGGTCGTCGACCACCACCACCTCGTCGACAAGGCCGCGCCATTGCGTGGCGAACATGCCGATGGTGGCCGAGCCGCAGCCGACCCGCATGCGGTGTTCCTGCTTGCCGTCGATGACAGGTGGTTTGCCGGCTTCGACGGTGATGGTGGCGCCGCCATCGATGGTCAGTTCGACCGGCTTGCGATTGCACAGACTGAGCATCGCGTCACAGGTTGCCCGGCCTTCGGCCTTGGAGCCGCCGGTCAGATGATGCACGCCGCCCAGCGACAGCATCTGCGAGCCATATTCGCCTGTCGTGACGTGGCCGATCGCCTCGCCTTGCGCGCGCACGATTGCCGTTTCGGGGCCGAGATGACGGTCCGTGTCGATCTTCACCTTGACGCCGCAGTACGAAAAAATGCCTTCGGTGACCACGGTCACCAGATCGACGCCCTCGACCTCCTGGCTGACGATGAAGGGGGCTGGCTTGTAGTCGGGATAGGTGGTGCCGGCGCCGATCGCAGTGACGAAGCGGCGGCCGGTGTTGACCAGTTCGCCGTCCCATTGCTCGCCCTCGGCGGTGAAGGGCACGACCGCGGCGCCGCTCTCTGCCGCATGGTCGAGGATGGTCAGCGGGTCCATACGCACGATGCGGCCACCGACATTGCCGTAGCGGTCGCAGGCGCCGGTGCGGCCATCGGCGATGTAGCACATCACCGGACAGGCATCGCAGCGGATCTTTTCCGCCACCAGCTTTTCGCCCGGATCGTGGGTTTCGAAGCGTTCGGCAAGCTCGCTCATCGGCGTGCCTCCTTGTCGCGGATGCCATCTTTTTCGCGGATGGCGGCGCGGATGCGCGCCGGCGTCGCCGGAACCTTGGTGATGAGAACGCCGGTGGCGTGGCGTATGGCGTTGAGGATGGCGGGTGCGGTCGGGATCAGCACATGCTCGCCCAGGCCCTTGGCGCCGAACGGTCCCTCCGGATCGGGAACCTCGATCAATATGTGCTCGATCTCAGGCACATCGCCGATGGTCGGGATGAGATAGTCGTGCAAATTCTCGGTGCGACCGGGGATGTATTCCTCCATCAGCGCCATGCCGATGCCTTGCGCGATGCCGCCTTCGATCTGGCCTTCGACCAGCAGCGGATTGATCGCCTTGCCGACATCGTGTGCGGCGGTGATTTTCAGCAGCTTCACGGTGCCAAGCTTGAGATCGACTTCGAGTTCGGCGATCTGCGCGCCGTAGCCATAGACGGCGTAAGGCTTGCCCTGGCCCTTGGCATCGAGCGGCAGCGTCGGCGGATCGTAGGTCTCCTCGGCGCGAAAGACGAAACTGTCCGCATCGACATCGAGCGCGGCGAGATCGATGCGCCGAGTGGCTTCGCCTTCACGAATGACGATCGCCGGGCCGTCCAATTGCAGGGCAGCGTTCTCCGAGACATTGGCAAAGCGCAGGATTTTTTCGCGCAAGGCGCGGCCGGCCTTCTCGGCCGCCTTGCCGGTGACAAAAGTCTGGCGCGAGGCCGATGTTTTGCCGGCGTCGGGGCTGATCGCAGTGTCGGCGCTCTTCAGCTTGAATTTTTCCAGCGGCAGGCCGAGTGCGTCGGCGCAGATCTGGGCGATGACGGTGTTGGAGCCCTGGCCGATATCGACGGCGCCCTGATGCAGGATGACCTCCCCCTCTGGCGAGATACCGACCCTTATGGTCGACGGATTGGGCAGCGAGGTGTTGCCGCAGCCATACCAGCAGGACGCGATGCCGACGCCGCGCTTTTTGCTCGTATTGGCATTGTTGAATGTATCTGCGTCGGCCGTCGCGCGAGCCCAATGCAGCCGCAAGGAGTCGAGGCACTCGAATATGCCGACGCCCGACTCCAGTCGCTGTCCGGTAACCGTTTCGGATCCGTTCCGAAGGCAGTTCTTCAGCCGAAAATCGAGCCGGTCCATGCCAAGCTTGCCGGCGAGCTCATCATAGAGCGTCTCCTGCATGATCGTCGCCTGCGGCACGCCGAAGCCACGGAAGGCGCCGGAGATCGGCCCGTGGGTGTGGATGGCGCGGCCTTCGGCGCGGTAGTTCGGCGTCGCATAGGGACCGGAGGCATGCACCGGCACGCGGTTGGCGACGGTCGGGCCCCAGCTGGCATAGGCGCCGGTGTTGAAATCGCCTGTGAAGACCATGCCGGTGACATGGCCCTCGGCATCTACGCCGATGGTCGCCTTCATCTCGGACGGATGTCGCTTGGTGGTCGACATCATGGATTCGGTGCGGGTGTAGGCAAGCGCCGCCGGCCGGCCGGTCTTCAGTGCCACAAGCCCGATGAGCGGCTGCAGCGACACGTCGAGCTTCGAGCCGAAGCCGCCGCCGGTCGCGGTCGGCACGATGCGCACCTTGTCGACGGCAAGACCGAGCACCTTTGCCGTTTCGTCACGGTCCATATAGGGGGCCTGGGTGCAGGCGACGACGACCAGCGTGTCGCCGTCCATGTAGGCATGGCCGGCTTCCGGCTCGATGTAGGCGTGCTCGACATAGGAGGTGTCGATGGCACCGGACACCGTGTAAGCAGCCTCGCCAAGCGCCGCCTCGGGGTCGCCGCGCTCGACAAAGCCCTTGGTCAACAAATTGGCCGGGCGGTTCGCGTGGATGAGCGCAGCCCCTTCTGCCTGCGCGTCGCCGGGCTGCAGAAAATGCGGCAGCTCGGTCCAGCGGACCGGGAAATCCTGGAGGTCGAGATCGAGCATGGCCTCGCGCTCGCCGGCGACAAGCGCCACTGCCTCGCCGCGCAGCCGCGCAAAGCCTTCGGCCAGCGCCGGCTGGTCGGCAAACGGACCGATGACGCCGAAACAGTTTTTTCCCGGAATGTCGGCGGCGGTGAAGACGCCGACGATGCCGGGATGCGACTTCACCCAGCCCTCCAGGTCGCCGAAGGCGAAGCCGGCATGATAATGCGGCGAGCGGACCACCAGCACGGCCAGCGCATCGGCGGGAAAGGCATCGGCGCCGAATTTTTCAGCGCCGGTGACTTTTGGCACGCCGTCGAGCCGGACCGGGGAGGCGCCTACAGCATTCCCTGTGGTTGGCATTCTACGTTCAAAGTTGAATTCCAACGAATGACGTTGGCGCTGCCCCTCACCCTTACCCTCTCCCCGTGAAGAACGGGGAGAGGGGAGCGTCGGCGCTGGAGCACTTCCCTTCTCCCCGTCACTATACGGGGTGAAGGTGCCGGCAGGCGGATGAGGGGCAGCGCCGTCGGTCGACGTCTCGAACCGTCCCGCATCCATCACTGCCGCAATGATCTTTCTGTAGCCGGTGCAACGGCACAGGATGCCACCCAGCGCATCCTGCACCTCGGCCTCGGTCGGATTCGGTGTGCCATCCAGCAGCGCCGTTGCCGCGACCAGCAGCGCCGGCGTGCAGATGCCGCATTGCGCGGCGCCATGTGCCAGGAAGGACGCCTGCAGCGCCGAGAGCCGGCCATCGGCGAGGCCTTCGACGGTCGTTACGGACGTCCCGGCTGCGGAGGCCGCCGGCATCAGGCAGGCGCAGACGGCGTCGCCGTCGACCAGCACCGTGCAGGCGCCGCAATCGCCGGCATCGCAGCCAACCTTGGTGCCCGTCAGCTGCAATTCGTCGCGCAAAACCTGCGACAGCCGGCGCAGCGGCGGCACATTGACCGAGACGGCGGCGCCATTGACGGCGAAGGCGATCTCGGCGCGCTCGATGCCGAGGCCCGGCACGAGGTCGGGCAGGGCTTCAATCATCTCAGAGTGGCTCATGCCGCCACCATGCTGTTGTCGTTCGTCAGCCCGCAGGCCCCCAGCACGGCGCGAGCGACAAGCTCGCGCGCTGCGTCGAGCCGGTATTCGGCGCTGCCGCGCACGTCGGCAATCGGCGAGAGCTCGGCCATCGGCGCGGACAGGAGAGCATCGGCGAGTGCCGGGCCGACAGGCTTGCCCACCAGCACGGCTTCGACAGCGGCGAGCCGCCTGGCGACGGCCGAGCAGGACCCGACCGCGACAGCGGCTTCCATGACCATGCCATTCTCGGCAACGAGGCGCGCCGCCACCATGGCGATGGAGATAACGAGGTAGCGCCGCGCACCGAGCTTGACGAAGGCCGACGTGCCGGCAGAGGCCCGCTTCGTGATGCGGATGGCGGTGACCAGTTCGCCCGGCAGCAAAGCGGTGCGGCGGTTGCCGAGAATGAACTCCTGCAGCGGCAGATAACGCGTCGCGGCTGCAGAGCGCAGCTCGACCTCGGCGTCCAGCACCAGCAGTCCCGGAACGCCATCGGCGGCAGGCGAAGCATTGCAGAGATTGCCGGCGATCGAGGCGACATTCTGGATCTGCAGGGAGCCCACTTCGCGCGCGGCCTGCTTCAGCGCATCGAAAGCCGCCGGCAATGGATGGCGGACAAGGTCGGTCCAGGTGGTGCGGGCGCCCAAAACCCAATGGGTTTCGGTCTCGGCAATGCCGCGCAGCGAGACCAGGCCGTTAATATCGAGAACATTGTCGCGGAACGGTTTGGCGCCCTGCGCCGGATAGAAATCGGTGCCGCCGGCAAGCACGCGCCAGGCGCCCTCGCCCAGCAGAGCGAGCGCCTCGTCGAGCGTGGCGGGTTTCGCGTAACGGATCACGCTTTGCCTTCCAAAAAAATAGGCCTTCCCATTGGGACCTTCAAAAGGTGGGGTCTTCCCGAACCCCGCCAATGTCTGATCAGGCCAAATTCATTCGTATGCAAATGATATCAAGCTGGCGGAAATTGTCAAAGCCGGAGTTTAAGGGAACCCGGCCGCCAAGCATTTCTTACGCTTGCAGAGGTTGACGCAGGCGGCCATCCGGTCAAGTTTCAGCATCCGGTCGCATCAGCGGCGTATTTCACTCGATCCCCCGTTCGAGACGTAGAAGAGGAGAGGCGCCATGGCCGACGAAGCGCTTGTTGTCATCGACCTGCAAAACGACTTCTGCCCCGGCGGCGCACTGGCGGTTGCCGGCGGCGACGAAATCGTGCCGCTGGTCAACGATCTGATTCGGCATGCCGAGCATGTCGTGCTGACGCAGGACTGGCACCCGGCCGGACATTCGAGCTTTGCCTCCAGCCATCCGGGGGCGCAGCCCTTCAGCGCGATCGAAATGCCCTATGGGCCGCAGACGCTGTGGCCGGACCATTGCATCCAGGGCAGCCTCGGCTCGGATTTTCACTCGGGGCTCGCCTGGACCAAGGCCGAGCTGGTGATCCGCAAGGGATTTCGCCCTGATATCGACAGCTACTCCGCCTTCTTCGAGAACGACCACAAGACGCCGACGGGGCTCGCCGGCTACCTCAAGGAGCGCAGCATCGACAGTGTGACCCTGGTTGGCCTGGCGACCGACTTCTGCGTTGCCTTTTCGGCCCTCGACGCGGTCAAGCAAGGCTTCAAGACGACGGTTCGCCTCGACGCCTGCCGCGGCATCGATCTCAACGGTTCGGTCGAGGCGATGCTGAAGAGGATGCGCGATGCCGGGGTTAGGCTCGAAGACCCGATCTCGGAGTGACTGGATCGTGAGGCATCGAGGGGGCTGCACACAGTTGGGGAAGGCTTTGGCGGCAGGTGTACTCGCTTCCGCTGTGTCTCCGCAAATGGCCTTCGCGGCCGAGGCCCGCGGCCTGCCCGATGCTACCATGTCGCTGTGGTGGGCGCTGCCTTTCGCCGGCCTGCTGCTCTCGATCGCCACCGGACCGCTGCTGTTCCATCATGTCTGGGAGCATCACTACGGCAAGATCGCAGCCGGCTGGGCAGCGCTGGCGGTCATCCCCCTGATGGTTGCATTCGGCGTTCCGGTAGCCGGTGAAGCCGTGCTGCACACGCTGCTCACCGAATACATGTCGTTCATTATCCTGCTGTTCGCGCTCTACACCATTTCGGGCGGCATCCTTGTCGCCGGCAACATCCATGGCACGCCGCTGGTCAATGCCGGGCTGCTGCTCGTCGGGGCGATGCTGGCCTCGGTGATCGGCACCACCGGCGCCTCGATGATCCTGATCCGGCCGATGCTGCGCGCCAACGACAACCGGCAGTTCAACGCCCATATCGTCATCTTCTTCATCTTCCTGGTGTCTAACATCGGCGGCTCGTTGACGCCCTTGGGCGACCCGCCATTGTTCGTCGGCTTCCTGCGCGGCGTCGACTTCTTCTGGACGTCGGCGAACCTCTGGCGCGAGACGCTGTTTACCGGCGGCCTGGTGCTGCTTGTCTTCCTGGCCATCGACATCATGCTGCATCGCCGTGAAGGCGGCGCGCCGAAGATCAAGGATCCGACGCCGGATACGAAGGTGCGCCTTCGCGGCCTGGCCAATCTGCCGTTGCTGGCCGGCGTCATTGCCGCGATCCTGCTTTCAGCTGCCTGGAAGCCGGGCGTGACTTTCTCCATCCTCGGCGTCGGCCTCGAACTGCAGAACCTGGTGCGCGATGCCATCATCCTGGCGCTCGCCGGGCTGTCGCTTGTCGTTTCCCTCAAGAGCCATCGCGAGGCCAACGGCTTCACCTGGGGCCCGATCGCGGAGGTGGCAAAACTGTTTGCCGGCATCTTCATCTGCATCGTGCCGGTCATTGCCATCCTTCGCGCCGGCCATGACGGCGCGCTGGCGCCGCTGGTGGCGCTGGTGACGTCACCCACCGGCCAGCCCAATGATCTCGCCTATTTCTGGCTGACCGGCGGGCTGTCGTCCCTCCTCGACAATGCGCCGACCTATCTGGTGTTTTTCGAACTCGCAGGCGGCGACGCGCGGCACCTGATGACGGAGGCGGCCTCGACGCTGGCCGCGATCTCGGCCGGCGCGGTGTTCATGGGCGCCAACACCTATATCGGCAATGCACCCAACTTCATGGTCTACGCCATCGCCCGACACCGCGGTGTGAAGATGCCGGGCTTCTTCGGCTACATGGCATGGTCAGGGCTGGTGCTGATCCCGATCTTTTTGATCGCCGGGTTCCTGTTTTTCGGCTGATCAGCCGACGCCGACATAGCGCCTGACTGCCGATGGGTCGGCGCGCAATTGCTCGACATCGACGGTCTCGCGGTTGCGGCCGTTCTCGATGAAGCAGACGCGGTCGGCGACGGACAGCACGGCGTCGACGCGCTGTTCGACCAGAATGGTGGAGACACCTAGCTCACGCAGCTTCACCACCGTCTCGCGGATCTTGGCGATCATCGACGGCATCAGCCCCTCCGTCGGCTCGTCTAGCAACAGCACCTGCGGCTCCAGACAAAGGGCGCGGGCCATGGCCAGCATCTGCTGCTCGCCGCCGGACAAAGTGCCGGAGCGCTGGCGCAGCCGCTGGCGCAGCAGCGGGAAGAGATCGAGCACGCTCTCGCGCGTCGCTCTTCCGTTGCCGCGCGCCATCAGACCGATCTCGATGTTTTCCGCCACCGTCATCTCGGCGAACAGCCGCCTGCCTTGCGGTACATAGGCGACGCCGGCCTTGGGCACCTCATGCGCCGGCAGGCCGGTCAACTCCTTGCCGGCGAGCCGGATCGAACCGGCGCTCGACGGAACCAGCCCCATGATTGCTTTCAGCGCCGTCGTCTTGCCGGCGCCGTTGCGACCGAACAGGCACAGCACCTCGCCCTTGTTGAGCACGAGATCAAGCTCGTAAAGCACCTGAACCTCGCCATAGAAGCAGTCGAGCCTGGAGATGGTCAGCGCTTCAGTCTCGTGGGCCTCAGTCTCGTGGGCCTCAGTCTTGTGGGCTTCGCTCATGGCGCCGTCCCCAGATAGGCTTCCTGCACCTGGGTGTTGGCGCGAACCTGTTCGGGCGTGCCTTCGGCCAGGATCTTGCCGGCGTTGAAGACGGTGATGCGGTCGGCCAGCTGCATGACGACCGGCATGTTGTGCTCGATCAGGAGCACGGTGGCGCTCTTGGCAATCTCGCGCACCAGTCCGATGAAATTGTCGATCTCGCTGTCGGCCAGCCCCTGCGTCGGCTCGTCGAGGATCAAAAGCCGCGGCTTCAGCGCCAGGCCCATTGCCACTTCCAGCAGGCGCTGATGGCCGTAGGAAAGCTGGCCGGCCGGCATATGGGCGCGGCCGGCAAGGCCGGTGCGATCGAGCGCGGCCATGACACCGGTGCGCACCGCACCTTTCGAGCGGCCATCGGTCAGCGTGCGCTGCACCGGCAGCGCGACATTGTCGTAAGCGGAAAGGTTGGCAAAGACGCTGGTGATCTGGAAGGTGTAGGCGATGCCCCGGCGAACCCTGAGATAGGCCGGCTGGCTGGTGATGTCGGCGCCGTCGAAGACGATCATGCCGGACGATGGCTGAATGCGGCCGCTGACCAGGCTGACGAAGGTGGTTTTGCCGGCGCCATTGGGGCCGATGACGGCGCGGATCTCGCCCGGCATCAGCTGAAAATCGACACCATCGACGGCGCGCAGGCCGCCGAAATTGCGCGCCAGGCCTTTGGTGGTCAGCAACGGCATCATGGCAGCCACCGGAGCCAGCGCTGGCGGATGGTGCCCAGAATGCCTTTGGGGAAAAACAGCACCAGAAGGATGAGTGCAATACCGACGATCAGGAGATAGGCGGAGGTGTAACCGCTGGCGGTGTCGATGACATAGTACATGAACACAGTGCCAAGCAGCGCGCCCAGCGTCGTGGCGGCGCCGCCGAGCAGCACCCAGAGCAGCGGCAGGATGGAATACTGCACCGAGGCAAAGCTCGAGCCGACATAGCCGAACAGCAGCGCATAGGCCGCACCCGACGCGGCGCAGATGGTGCCGGAGACAACGACGGCGATCAGCTTATTGGAGAAGGTGTCGTAGCCCAGCATTTTCGTACGCTCCTCGTTCTCGCGCACCGCGACCAAAACGCGGCCATAGCGGGAGCGGACGATGGCGAGGGTGATCAGCAGCACGACCGAGAACAGCGCCAGCGCGCTCATGTAGCGCACGGTCGGGTTGGTTAGGTCGAGCGATGTCGCGCCGAAGGCCAGAACCCGCGCGGGCTGCGGCACGACCAGACCCTGGTCGCCGCCGGTCCAGGCGGCGAAATAGAGGATGGTGAGGTAAAACACCTGCGCGAACATCATGGTGACGATCATGAAGGCCACGCCGGTGGTGCGCAGCGCCAGCAGGCCGATCACCAGTGCCAGCAGCGCGCCGCAGGCGATGCCGGCGAGGAAAGCCAAAGGCACGCTCCAGCCGAGATGGATGACCGCGAGACCAGCGCCATAGAGCCCGGCGGCGAAGAACATGGCGTGGCCGAGGCTGAGCAGGCCGACATAGCCGAACAGCATGTTGTAGCCCATGGCGAACACCGCCAGCACCATGATGCGGGCCAGCAGGCCATGATGGTAGTCGGGCAGGACGAAGCTCAGCGCAAACAGCAGCGCGATGACGCCGAGATGCAATGCATAGGCTTTTGCCGGCGAAGCTTCGCTCATCGCGACGCCTGCCCGAACAGGCCCTGCGGCCGGAATACCAGCACCATGGCCACCAGCAGCGTGGCGATGATCTTGGCCAAAGTCGGCGAAAAGAACACCGAGATGATGCCGTCGGACAGGCCGATCAGCACGGCGGCGACGACGGTGCCGCGCAGCGAGCCGAGGCCGCCGATGATGACGACGATGAAGGACAACAGCAGCGGGTCCTGTCCCATCAGATAATGCGCCTGACTGATCGGCACGATCAGCACGGCGGCGATGGCCGCCAGCATGGCGCCGAGCCCGAAGACGCCGGCATAGACGCGGTCGACCGGAATGCCGAAGGCCTGCGCCGTCTCGCTGTCATATTGGGTGGCGCGCATGACGAGGCCGATCTTGGTGCGCGTCAGCACCAGCCAGGTGGCGATGAGCAGAAGGGCCGAAGCGGCAATGATCGACAGCTTGTAGCCGGAATAGCCGAACCAGGGCAAAAGGATGCGGTAGCTGAAGGGCGGCTCCACCGGGCGCGCTTCCGGGCCATAGAAGCTCAACGCCAGCTGCTGGATGATGTAAAGCATGCCGATCGTGGCGACGATGGTGGCTTCCGGATTGTAATTGAGCCGGCGCAGCACAAGCCGCTCGGCTACCAGCGCAATGGCGCCGACGATCAGCGGCGCAATCACCAGCGCCGCCAGGAAGCCGAGCGTGGGATGGCCGGGTATCGCCGTCGAGATCGCCCAGGCCAGCACCGCGCCCAGCATGAAGAACTCGCCATGGGCGACGTTGACGACGCGCATGACGCCGAACACCAGCGACAGCCCAAGCGCCGTCAGCGCCAACACGGCGGAGGTGACAAGGCCTTCGAGGGCGGCGAGGAGGAGGTGGGGTCCGAAATGCATTCAGGGCGCCCTTACCCTCCCCTTGTGGGGAGGGTGACCGCGCAGCGGTCGGGTGGGGGTTGGGCACGGGCCGTCGCGGGCCCCCCCCCCCCACCCCCCGCGCGCACGCAACAAAACCAACTAGGGGGGCGCCCACCCCCACCCCCGGCGGGGGCTGGGGCGGCGCGCCCCCCCCCG